>JAFAMS010000048.1 GCA_019233165.1 Vulcanimicrobiota bacterium
GCGTCGGCGGCGACTGGTACGATGCGTACGCGCTTCCCGACGGCCGGCTCTTCGTCGTGATCGGGGACGTTCAAGGCAGCGGCATCTCCGCGACGGCGACGATGAGTCAGGTGCGGCGCGCGATCATCGGCGCCGGTCTGCATGAAGACGATCCCGGCGAGATCCTTACGCGCGCGAACCGCGCGCTTCTCGAGCAATTTCCTCATGCGGATATGCTGGCGACAGCGTTCTGCGCGCTCGTCGCACCTCAGAGCGGCGAAATCGCCTACGCGAGCGCCGGCCATCCGCCTCCGGCGCTGGTCCGTCGCGAAGGCAACCCCGTGTTGCTCTTGGGAGGCGATCTTCCGCTCGGCGTGCAGTCGGAGCGGTATCGCTCTCACACGATCGTTGCCGGCGTGGACGCGCTGCTCGTGCTCTACACCGACGGTCTGACGGAGGCTTCTCACGACCCGGTTGAAGGAGAGCGCCGGCTGCTCAGTGCGGTCGCCCACCTGGCTCGAACCGCGCTTTTCCGGCCTGCCGCGTCCCTCCAAGAAGAGATCTTGAAGGAAAGGGACGCTCCGGACGACGTCGCGATCCTCACGATTGCGTTTGGAGGGTTTCCGGAACGTGCCGAGAGAGACGTTCCTCTGGATGACGTTCGAAGAGTTCTTCCCGACGTACCTCGCGGCGCATTCGAAGCGTTCGACGCGGATCTTCCACGCCTGCGGCCTGCTCGGCGCATTGGCGATCGGCTTGTATGGGCTCGTCACGCTCAAACCGTGGCTCTTGCTCGTCGCGCTCGCCGCCGGATATTTGCCCGCGTGGTGCTCCCACTGGTTCATCGAACGCAACACGCCAAAAACCTTCGGTCAGCCGCTGCTCTCGTTTCGCGGCGACTTTCTGATGGTCTGGATGCTGCTGACCGGAAAACTCTGAGCTAACCGTCCGAACCGACGTCGAATCCGCGGATTCCGCGGGGCTCGGCGCTGCGCCGCGCGACGGCATCGACGCGCGCCATACGCGGCGGATGCGCGAGGACGTCGTCGATGAACGCTTCGACGATGTCGTCGTCGCCTTCGACGTCGATCTCAACGGCGCCCGAACGGAGATTCCGAACGGTGCCGCTCACCGGATGCCGGCCGGCGATCGCGCTCACCGTATAGCGAAAGCCGACGCCTTGCACGCGGCCCTTGATTTCGACGATCTCGCGGCGCACGCGCGCTAGGCGTTGACCTCGGCGCGCGCCGCCTTCGCGGCCTTGAACAGCATCCCACTGTCGCCGGAGTATCCGATCAGGCCGTAGCCCATCTCGACGCAGGCGTTTGCGAATGCGGCATCGTGGATTTGGATTCCCGCGTGCTTGCCGTGCTGCTTCGCGATCCGCGGGATCCGCGCGATCGCTTCCTTATATTTCGCGCTCGCCTTCGCCCAGTTCAGCGGCCACTCGCTCATCGAGAGCGAGAGATCGTTCGGCCCGACGAAAAGCAGATCGACGCCCGGAACCGCCGCGATCTCCTCGGCGGCTTCGACCGCCTCCATCGTCTCGATTTGCACCATGAGCAGCGTCTCTTCGTTTGCTCGGGGCATGTAGGTCGTCATATCGGTGCCGAACGCAATCGGCGCGCGAGAACCGCCGCAGCTGCGGTTCCCGAGCGGCGGATATTTCGCGTCGGCGACGGCCGCCCGCGCCTGCGCGCTCGTGTTTACGACCGGGACCAGGACGCCGAACGCTCCCATGTCGAGCGCCTGCTGAATCAGCGACGACTCGTTCCAAACGACGCGCAGGAAAGGCACGACGTTCGCGGCGCGGCAGGCGTTGATGAGGTTGATCGTGGAGCTGCCGGTGATCGGACCGTGCTCGGTGTCGACCATCAACCACTCGAACCCGGCGGCGGCCATGGCCTCGGCCGAGAGCGGGCTCTCGAAACCGAGCCAGGAACCGACGCTCACGCCTCCGTTCTTGAGCTTCGAGCGAACGGCGTTCTCGCGCATCGTCCCGTTATTGCGCCGCGGAGAACCGGTTGTAGAGCGATTCCCAGACCGGCTTCTCCTGGCCGATCAGCTGGCGGGCGCGCGCCCGGAATGCGTTGACGTCGGGGTCGGCGATGATCGTCACGCCCGGCATCGAGCGCAGCCGCGCGAGCTCCTCGTTCTCCGCTTTGAGTGCGAGCGAGGCTTCGTAGTCGCCGGCGTCGTTCACCGCGCTTTGAACCGCGTTCTGTTGCTCGCGCGTGAGACTCGCCCAGAACCGCTGGTTGATCGTGAAGACCTGAGACTGCTGGATGTGATGCGTGAGGACGACGTACTTCGCGACCTCGTACATCTTCGAGGTGACGATCGTCGCGAGCGGATTCTCTTCGGCGTCGATCGTTCCGGTCTTGATCGCGAGGTAGACCTGCGGGAAGTTCATCGGAACCGGATTTCCGCCGAGAACGCGACCGGCGAGCAGGTTCACGGGCGAGGGCGGCGTGCGGATCTTCATCCCGGAGGCTTCTTGCGGAGTCTTTACCGGTTTCGTCGGGTTGAACTCGCGCCGCCCGTAGTACCAGGACATGCTCAGGATTCGCATCCCCTGGTGGTCGGTGAACTCGCGCTGAAAGTGCGCGAACATCGGCCCGGTGAGCACCTTCTTCTCGGACTCGAAGTCTTTCCAAAGATACGGCGCCTCGAGGACCGCGATATCCGGCTCGAGATTCCCGAGCGTTCCGGCACCGCTGATCACGGCTTGGATCGAGCCTTGCTTTTCCTGTTGGAACATCTCGGGCTCGCCGCCCAAGATGTTGTTGGGGAAGATCTCGACACGGATTGCACCGTTCGAGCGCTGCTCGACGAGCTGTTTGAAGCGGAGCGCGCCGAGACCGACGGCATGGTTGTCGGGAAGCGTGTGTCCGAGCTTCAATACGATTTGATCGGCGTGCACCGGCGTCCCGACGGAAATCGCGCCGACGGCGAACAATGCCGCAAAAGCGAGCGAGCGCAGCGCTCTCATGTCTTCATCCCCTCGAAGAAGAAAAGGAAGCCCCCCGACCCATCAGAATCGGCAGCAAAAACTTGCCTTTGCGAGGATGATGGCGCAGACCTCCGCAGTCCAGTCGGCCAGTCCGGTCTCGGACGTCTTTGAAGCTGCGAGCGCGGCGTATGACCGCGTTGCGACCGTCGTCGCAGCGGCGACGTTGGCGCTCATGGTCGCGACCGTCGCCGTGCAGGTGTTCTTCCGCTACGCACTCGGACATCCGCTGACCTGGAGTGAGGAGCTTTCGACCTGGCTCTTCGCGGTCGTAATCTTCATCGGTGCGACGGTTTCGGTTCGCCGAAATGAGGCGCCGGCGCTCCGGGTCGTAATCGATCGGCTGCCGCCCGCCCCGGCGCAGATGCTCGACACGATCGGTCAGGTCATCGCATTCGCGATCGCGCTGGCGATCTTGTGGAACGGCATCCTCGCCTCGCAGGCGATGATGTCCGCGGTGACGCCGGCGATGCAGGTTCCCTCCGGCTTCCCCCTGTTGCTCCTCCCGGTCGCCGGGTTTGGGCTAAGCTTGCATTTCGCAGCGAGGCTCTCGCGTCAAGCGAGCGTCGCCGGGGGCGTGGGCGGGATCGCCGCCGGCGTCCTTTGTGCGGCGTTGATCGTCTTCGTTGCCGGAAAAGTCCCGCTTGCGATGGCACCGCTCGCGCTGTTCGGCGCAATCCTTGCCGGATTCGCGATCGGGCTTCCCGTCGCGCTCGTCTTGATCGGTGCGGTGATGGTCGCGCTGCTCGGACAGGGCGGACAGTCGCTGCTGATCGTTCCCGAGACGCTCTTCACCGGCGCGAGCAACTTCATCCTGATGGCGGTCCCGTTCTTCATGCTCACGGGGTCGATCATGCAGCGCGGCGGACTCGCCCAACGCTTGATCGACTTCTCTGCGGCGCTCGTCGGTCGGTTCCGCGGCGGCTTGCTCTACGTCGACGTGATCTCCAGCGCTATATTCGCCGACATCTCGGGTTCGGCCGTCTCCGACACGGCCGCGATCGGCGGCGTGATGCTCCCGGGGATGCTGCGCCGCGGCTACGATCCGCGCTTTGCAACGGCGTTGCAAGCCGCCTCGGGGACGCTCGGCGTCCTTTTCCCGCCGAGCATCGCGACGATCATCTACGCTTGGGTCGCAAACGAATCGGTCGCCGAGATGTTCTTGGCGAGCTTCGTCCCAGCGTTTCTCGTCGTGATCTCGTTTTGCGTCGTCGCGTTCGTCGCGGCGCTCCGTCACGATTACCCGCGCGAACGCGCCGCGGGCGGCGGTGAGATCGCGCGCTCGACCGCGACGGCGATCCCTGCGCTGCTCGCTCCGATCATCATCATCGGCGGCGTTTTGAGCGGGATCGTGACCCCGACCGAAGCCGGCGTCGTCGCCGTCCTCTACACGCTTGCCGTCTCCGTGATCGGCTATCGCTCGCTCGGACTCGTCGAGATCGGCCAGACCTTCGTGCACGGCGTGATGGGAACGTCGCGCGTAATGTTCATCTTGGCCGGCGCGATTCTGCTCAGTTGGGAGATGACGATCTTACAAGTTCCGCAGCAGCTCTCCGCGACGCTGCTCGCGATCTCGCACAACCCGCTGGTGTTGCTCTTCCTCTTGAACGTCTTGCTGGTCGTCGTGCACGGCGTTCTCGAGACGTCGGCGACCCTGATTTTGATCGTCCCGCTCGTCCTGCCGATCTTCGTGCAGGCGGGCATTTCGCCGATCCAGCTCGGGATCGTG
The DNA here is from genome assembly GCA_019233165.1 of Vulcanimicrobiota bacterium. Taxonomy (GTDB): domain Bacteria; phylum Vulcanimicrobiota; class Vulcanimicrobiia; order Vulcanimicrobiales; family Vulcanimicrobiaceae; genus JAFAMS01. The sequence goes on from JAFAMS010000048.1 coordinate 4,719, forward strand.
TTCCTCGTCAACTCGGCGCTCGGACTCCTCACGCCGCCGCTGGGTCTTCTGCTCTACGTGGCGGCGCCGATCACCGGCTTGCGCATCGAGACGCTGGCGCGCGCTGCGGTCCCGTTCCTTCTGACGATTTTGGTCGATCTCGTTTTGGTCTGCTTGTTCCCGCAACTCTCGCTCTGGCTGCCGTCGCTCTTCCACCACTGATGCTTCCGGCGCTCTTGCTCTCGGCGCTCGCGGCGACGCTCGCGCCGCCGCCGCCCTTCCCGACGATCCTCGCCCAATCGTACGAGAGCGCGTACGTCGCGCCGGGCGTTCGCCGCGCCGACTATCGCCTCGCGACTGCGAGTGGGCCGCTCGCAATCGAGATCGTCGAAGTCGATCTGCACGAGCCGACCGTCCGGCTCGACGACGTCCTCGCGACCGATCATTTGGTTTCGCCGGGCGAGACCGTTTCGTCGATGGCGACGCGGACGCGCGCGGTCGCCGGGATCAACGGCGACTATTTCGACATCGGGCAAACGAACCAACCGCTCAACATGGTCGTGCACGACGGCTCGCTGCTGCGCACGCCGAGCCGCCGCATCGTCCTCGAAGTCTCGCGCGATCGCCGCGTGCGCTTCGAAAACGTCCGGTTCTCCGGGACCGCGAAATACGCGACGACGACGATTCCGTTGACCGCCATCAACGAGTGGCCGCCGCAAGGCGGCGCGTCGCTGATCACGCCGGCCTTCGGTCCGATCGCCGGCGGAACGCAAGGGATCACGTTCGTCGCGCTCACCCCGCTCGGGCCGCTCGCATCGGTCGCCGGTTCGTATCGCGTCCTCGGCGTCTACGACGCGACGCCGGGCCCGCTCGGCGCGACGACGCTCGCGCTCGGCCCGGCAGCGCTCGCGTATGGACCGCAGCCGTCGATCGGCGACACGGTCGAGATCGCCGCGCAGACCGATCCGCCGTTGCAAGACGTGGTTGCGGCGATCGGCGGCGGGCCGCTTCTCGTCGCCGACGGAAAGCCGGTCGACGATCCGAACGCGCCCGCGCCCGAAGAACGCGAACGCCGCTTCCCGGTGGCCGGCGCGGCGACGACCCCGGACGGACGACTGCTGCTCGTCGCCGTCGACGGCCGGCAGCCTTCCGCTTCGATCGGATTGACGCGGCCGGAATTCGCAGCGTTGATGCGCGGACTCGGAGCGAGCGCCGGGATGGCGTTCGATTCGGGTGGTTCGGCGACGCTCGTCGCGCGCATCTTGGGCGAAGCGGTCCCGCGCGTCTTGAACGCCCCTTCGGACGGTGTCGAGCGGCCTGTCGCCAACGGTCTCTTCGTCTACAGCGATGCGCCGCCGGGCCCGCCGGCGCGGCTCGCACTTCGTCCGGAGCGCATCCTCGCGTTGCGTGGAACGACGATCCCGGTCGCGATGAGCGTTACCGACGAAGCGGGCCATCTGCTCTCGACGCTTGCGGGGACGACGGTGCGCGCCACGACCTCCACGACGCTCGTCGAACGAGCCGGCGCGCTTTCGGCGACGCTCCCCGTGACCGTCGTCGATTCGGTGGCGCATCTGTCGATCGAACCCGGGAGGCCGAATCCGGATCCCGGCGGGCTCGTACAGCTCGTCGTCCGCGCCTCCGATCCGTCCGGGCGCACGATCTACACAAACGGGGTGGTCCGCTGGAACGCCGAGCGCGGAACCTTCCTTGAACCGGGGACGTATCGTGCCGCGACCACCGACGCGACCGTCACGGCGGCTGCCGGCGGCGCTACTGCGAAATCGACCGTCTACGTAGGACGCCACACCACGACGCTCAAATGGTTCGACCCCGTTGGGACCGTCGCGTTGAATTACGATTTCTCGAAAGCCGGTAGCCGCATCGCATCGTTGCTTGGAACCTACCGGCTTCCCGGCGAACCGTTCGCTTTTTCGATCGAAGTCGACGGCGATGCGAGCGGCGTGGGGCTGCGAGCCGCATTTCTCAATCGCTTCGGCGAACGAACCGCGCTCACGCTCGCGAAGAACGTCGACTGGCGCGGATGGCAAACGCGCTCGGTCGCGCTCCCGCCGTCGTTGAACCCGCCGGTGACGCTGGTCGCGCTTTATGCCGTCAATTCGCTCGGCGGTCCGCCGGTTCGCACCGCCGGGACGATTCGCTTCCGAACTCCGAGCGTCACGCTCCCCGGAGTCGGAGCGCCGTGAGGCGGCGGGAAGCCGTCGCGACGCTTGTAGCCGCCCTCGCGGCTCCGCGCGCGGCGTTCGCAAGCGCGGGCGTCCCGGTCCTGATGTACCACGCCGTGAACGACACGCATCCGCACAACGAGATCGCGCTCGGATTGACGCTTCCCTCGAAAGACTTCGAGGAGCAGCTGCGCTATCTGCAGGCGCACGGGATCGTCACCCTCACCGTCACCGAAATCGTCGACGGGCTGACGCGGCGCGAGCTGCCGAAGCGCGCGGTTGGCCTGACGTTCGACGACGGCTACGCCGACGCGGGAAGGATCGCGTTTCCGTTGCTGCAGCGCTACGGCGCGAAGGCGACCTTCTTCGTCAACAGCGGCTCGATCGGGACCCCGAACCATCTTACGTGGAAGGAGATTCGAGCGATGCACGCGGGCGGGATGGAGATCGGCGGTCACGGGCAGCACCACCTCGATCTGACGACGCTCGACCGTGCCGAACAGATGCGCGAGGCAGGCGGATGCCTCGACCGGATCGCGCGCTGGGCCGGTTTCCGTCCATTGAGCTACGCGTACGCGAGCGGACAATATAACGCGACGACGCTCGACGTGATGCGCACGATCGGCGTCCGCTCGGCGTGGACGGAGCGCTACGGAACCGCGCACGATCTGCACGAGCCGTACGAAATGCCGCGCCTGCGGGTCGCCCGCGGCTACGATATCGCGCAGTTCGCGGCGCTCGTCTCGAGCGGCGCATGATCGAGCTCAGGCTCGTCGTCAACGGGGAAGAGCGCCGGCTCGAGGTCGATCCGCGGACGACCCTCTGCGATCTCCTGCGTGAGCGCTTGGCGCTGACGGGCACGAAGAAAGGATGCGACCGCGGCGAATGCGGCGCGTGCACGGTCCACGTCAACGGGCGACGCGTGCTGTCGTGCATGACCCTCGCCGTGATGCACGAGGGCGACGCGGTGACGACGATCGAGGGGATCGCCCGCGACGGAAGCCTGCATCCGGTACAGCGCGCGTTCGTCGAGCACGATGCCTTTCAGTGCGGCTTCTGCACGTCGGGTCAGATCATGTCCGCAATCGCATGCATCGAAGAGGGAAGAGCGAGCGATCCCGCCACGATCCGCGAAGCGATGAGCGGGAATCTCTGCCGCTGCGCCGCCTACGCAAATATCGTCGCCGCAATCCAAGCAGCGGCCGAGAGCCGCTGATGCATCCGTTTGCGTTCGTGCGCGTCGCCGACGTCCCGTCCGCAATCGCGGCCGTCGGCCGCGATTCGAAGGCCGCATTCGTCGCGGGCGGGACCGAGATCCTCAACTGGCTCAAGGAAGAGATCGTCACGCCGGCGCGGCTCGTCGACATCAATGCGCTTCCGCTCGGCCAGATCGAGCTCAACGACGACACGCTGCAACTGGGGGCGCTCGCGCGACTCAGCGACGTCGCAACCCATCCCGGCGTCCGCGGTCACGTTCCTGCGCTCGCGGAGGCGCTCGACGCGAGCGCGAGCGTCCAGCTGCGGAACATGGCGTCGATCGGCGGAAACCTCATGC
>JAFAMS010000247.1 GCA_019233165.1 Vulcanimicrobiota bacterium
GTCGAATGGCGTTCCTGTGCAGCGCGTCGACTCGCCGAGCGTTCGACCCGGAACGCAGCCCTCGTGGTGGCTGCAGGAGGCGTTGCGCTTCGAAGGCGAGCCGTCTCCGGCGCCGCCGCTGCAAGGAACGGTTGAAGCCGACGTGGCGATCGCCGGCGGCGGCTACACCGGATTGTGGACGGCGCTGCTGTTATGCGAGCGGGCGCCGGCGCTCCGGATCGCGCTGATCGAGTCGGAGATCTGCGGCGCGGGTGCGAGCGGGAAAAACGGCGGGTTCGTCCACGGGTATTGGAGCGGGATCGGGAAGTTTGCGCCGGCGTTCGGCGACGCGGTCGCGCTCGAGATCGGCCGGCTCGGAACGCGCGCGCAGGACGCACTGCGCGCGTTCTGCACCGCCCCGCACGTCGACGTGTGGTGGCGCGAGAAAGGGATCGTGAAGATCGCGTGCTCGCCGGCGCAAGACGCGTCGGTCGCACGCACGATCGCGACCGCGCGGCGCCTCGGCGTCGCGGAACGCGCGATCCCGCTCTCGCCGGAAGAGGTGCAAGCGCGCTGCCGTTCGCCGCGTTTCCGCGGCGGCGTCTTCTTGACCGAAGGCGCGAACCTGCAGCCGGCTCGGCTCGCGCGCGCGTTGCGCGCCGAAGCGCTCCGCCGCGGCGTGGCAATCTTCGAGCGCTCGCCGGCGCTCCGTATCGTCCCCGGAACGATCGCGACGGCGCAAGGCGAGATCCGTGCGAAGGAGATCGTGCTCGCGACGAACGCCGAGATGAGCGCGCGCCCGCATCTCCGCCGCCATCTCACCAACTTCAGCAGCTTCATGGTGATCACGGAACCGGTCCCGGAGCGGCTCGCGCAAATCGGTTGGACCGGCGGCGAAGGGCTCGACGACGCGCGGATGTTCGTCCACTACTTTCGCACGACGCCGGACGGGCGCGTCGCGATGGGAAGCGGCTCGGGTCCGCTCTCGTACGACGGCAGAATCACGCCGGCGCTTTCGAGCGACGCGGCATCGGCGGCGCGCGCCGAGACCGCGCTGCGGCGGTTGCTTCCCGGGCTCGGCGATGCGCGCGTCACGCACGCATGGGGCGGAGCGATCGACGTCGCTGGCGACGGGCTCCCGTTTTTCGGGACGTTCCCCGAGGGGCGGATCCACTACGGCTGCGGCTATTCCGGTCACGGCGTGAACGCGACGTGGATCGGAGGGCAGATCCTCGCGTCGATGGTTCTGCGCGAAGACGACGAGTGGACGCGCTCGCCGTTCGTACGGCGAAACGTTCCGGCGCTTCCGCCGGAGCCGCTGCGGTTCATCGGCGGAACGATCGTGCGCGCCTCAATCGTCCGCAGCGAGGAGGCGGAGGAAGACGAGCGCCGTCCGCCGTTACCTGCACGCATCGGGGCCGCGATTCCGCGGCTCTTCGGCCTGCGCGTCGGGACGCGCTGAGGGAACGCGTTTGAAAATCGCCGAGATCCGCGCCTACAATTTGGAGATTCCGTACGACGCCGAGTATCGTCCGGCATGGCAGCCCGGACTCGTGCGCAAAAGCCGCGACTTCACGCTGGCGATCGTCCGCACCGATGACGGCATAACCGGCTATGCGGGGACCGACGGGAATCACGCGCGGACGATCGAGCGCAGCGTTGCGCCGTATCTCGTCGGCGAGCCGGTGTGGATGACCGAGCGCTTCGCTCGGGTCTTGCGCAATGCGGGCGGGATGTGGTTTCTCGACCAAGCACTCTGGGACATCATCGGAAAGGCCGCCGGAAAGCCGCTCCATCAGCTGTGGGGCGCCTACCGCACCTCCGTTCCGGCGTACGCAAGCACTGCCGAGGTCGGGACGCCGGAGAACCGCGCCGAGCTCGCGCAGCGCTATCACGCCGAGGGCTTCAAGGCGATGAAGCTCCGCTTCCATCACGAGCGGCTCGCCGACGACCTTGCGCTCCTCGATGCGGTGATCGAAGCGGCGCCGACGCTGACGCTCATGGTCGACGCGAATCAAGCGACCAACCTTCCTTCGCCCAAGACGAGCCCGCAGTGGGATTATCAGCGCGCGCTCGTGACGGCGCGCGAGCTCGAAGATCGCGGCGTTTTGTGGCTCGAGGAGCCGCTCTCGCGGTTCGACTTCGAGAACCTCATCCGGCTGCGGGAGAACACGGAGATCCATATTGCCGGCGGCGAGAGCAACCGCAATCTCCACGAGTTCCGCTGGATCATCGAGAACGGCGTCTACGATATCGTGCAGCCGGACTGTTCGCTCTCCGAAGGGATCTCGCAGCTGCGCAAGATCGCCGGCGCGGCGGAGATGTTCAAGCGCCACTGCATCCCCCATCACGGCTTGAGCGGGCTCGGCTTGGCGGCGACGCTGCAGTTCGTCTGCACGCTCCCCGCGCAGTTCATGTGGCTCGAGATGATGTACGAGCCGCCGACGCGCACGCTCGAGACGTATCAGCAGCTCGGCGGGATCTTGACGACGCGGACCTGGATCGACACCAACGGCGACGTTACGGTCTCGGAGCGTCCGGGTCTCGGCGTCGAGGTCGACGAGACCGCGATCGAGCGTTACGCCGTCTAAAGGATCTTCGAGAGAAACGCTTGGGTGCGCGCCTGTTTCGGCGCGGCAAAGAGCTCGGCCGGCGCCCCTTCCTCGACGATCTTCCCTTCGTCCATCATCACGGCGCGGTGCGCGACCTCGCGCGCGAAACCGATCTCGTGCGTCACGACGATCATCGTCATCCCGCCGGACGCGAGCTGCTTCATCGTCTCGAGGACCTCCCCGACGAGCTCCGGATCGAGCGCCGACGTCGGCTCGTCGAAGAGCATCAGCTTCGGATCCATCGCGAGCGCCCGCGCGATCGCGACGCGCTGCTGCTGCCCGCCGGAGAGGTGGTGCGGGTAGGCGTCGAGCTTCGCACCGAGCCCGACTTGGCGCAGCAACGCAACACCGCGCTCGCGCGCCTCGCTGCGCGAGCGTCCGAGGACGGTGACCGGAGCCTCGCAGACGTTCTCGAGCGCGGTGAGGTGGGCG
>JAFAMS010000457.1 GCA_019233165.1 Vulcanimicrobiota bacterium
GAGCCTTCGGCGATTCTCGAGATCGTCGAAGAAGTCTCGCGCGCCCACGACGTCGATCGCCGTCGCGTCTTCGTCGCGGGACTCTCGGCCGGCGCCTCGATGGCGGCGATCTTGGCCGAACAGGCGCCCGATGTATTTTCTGCGGCAGCTTTGATGGCCGGCGTTGCGCTCCACGCCGCAAGCGACGAGCCGAGCGCGTACGCAGCGATGCGCGGCCAAAGCGCGCCGGATCGGGCCTTGCTCGGCCGCGGGACGTTCGATGGAAAGGCGTACGCCGGCTCGCGGGCGATCGTCTGGACGGGAGCGCTGGACCGGCGCGTGAACCCGGTCAATGCCCGCATCCTCGCCGATCAATTCCGGACGCTCTACGGTTTGCCGCCGGAACCGGCGGTCCAGGAGCTCTCGCTCGACGGCTCGCAAAGCATCTGGCGCGACGCGGCAGGACGCGAACGGGTCGTACTCCGCGAAGTCCCGGCGCTCGGCCATGCATGGAGCGGGGGCAGCCTGCGCGGTTCGTACACTGCGCCGGCGGGACCGAAATTCAGCGAGGCCGCGTTCCGTTTCTTTCTCGAGGGTTGATGAGGTTCATGCTCTGCGTCGCCGCGCTCCTTGCGGCGAATCCCGCGCGTGCTGCGAGCAGCGCGCAGCCGCTCGCCGTTTGGACCGAGCTCACGCGCGACGGCGCGCTGCAAGCTCGCATCGTGACGCGCGACAGGTGCCCCCAGATCGAGCTCGGCGACGGAAAACGCATCGCGTCGCTCGAGCGCGCCGCTCCCGGCCGCGGCTTCGACGTGCGGACGTGCGAAGCGCAACTTCCGCGCGGAACGTCCCGTGCCGAGGTCCTCGGCCATGCGTTGCCCGTTCCGCCCCGCACGCTGCGTCGCGTTGCGGTGCTCGGAGATTCCGGCTGCCGGATCTTGCTGATCCTCTTCCAAGGCTGCAACGACCCCGCAGCCTGGCCGTTTCCGTCGATCGCGCAGCGCATCGCAGCGTCGCGTCCCGATCTGGTCGTTCACGTCGGCGATTATTACTACCGCGAGACGCCCTGCTTGATCCCCGAGTGCGCCGGCTCGCCGTATGGTGATTCGTGGACCACGTGGCTCGCCGATTTCTTCGCGCCCGCCGCGCCGCTCTTGGCGACGGCGCCGCTCGTCGCCGTGCGCGGGAATCACGAGATCTGCCGCCGCGGAGGTCCCGGCTGGGATCGCTTCCTCTCGGTATATCCGTATGGGAGGTGCGTCGACCACGAGCCGGGGTATGCGACCGGCGCGGGCGGCTTGCGATTCTTCGTCGTCGACTCGGCGAACGCGCGCGACGACCGCCCCGATCCCGCGGTCGCGAGAGCGTTCGACGCGGATTTCAGCGCGTTGCGAGCGCTCCCGCCGGCGCGCACCTGGCTCCTCGTCCATCGCCCGATGTGGGAAGTCGCCGGGACGATCGCCGGCGGGGTCACGAACCTCAACGCGACGCTCGACGCATCGGAAGGCGAAGCTCGGACTTTACCGGTCGAGCTCGTCCTCTCCGGGCACGTCCATCTTTTCGAAGCGTTGCAGTTTGCCGACGGCCGCCCACCGCAGGTCGGCGTGGGGAACGGCGGCGCCGTGCTGACGCGCGCGCCGTTTCGCGTGGCCGGCGAAGCGATCGACGGGACGACGGTAAGCGCCGGGATCGTGCGGCACGATTTCGGCTATGCGATCTTCGATCTCGAGAAGCGGACGCTCGAGGTCTACGACCGGCTTGGGAGCCGCTTGGAGGCGTGCAGATGGGGCCCCGGCGAGCTGAGCTGCGCCGCCTAGCGCAGCGACCACTCGTTGACGTTCCACGTCTCGGTCTCGCCGTTCGAACGAACCCCTTCGAGCGCGCTCGAATACGCGAGGCGCTGCTTGGGCCAGTAGAGGAAGACCATCGGCACGTCGTCCGCGATCCGGCGCTGGATCTCGGAATAGGCGCGCTTGCGGACCGCGCGGACGTACGACGTGGTGGCGACGCGCTCGGCACGATCGACCGCGGCGTTGCAATACCGCGCGAAGTTGTTCCCCTGCGGCGGGACTTGATCGCACATGAACTGCGAGGAGTCGTCGGGGTCGGCGCCGCCGACCCAGCCCCAGTTAACGATTTGGAACTTGCCGGTTCGCAGCGGACCACCGGGCGCGGTCAGCATTCCGGGGCCGTACTCTCGGACCTCGAGCGCAATCCCGACGTCGCGCAGCATCGACTGCACCTGGACGTCGAGCTGCTTTGCAGTCGTCGAGCCGACGATGGAGTACAGGACGAGCGACGGCTTGCGGCCGCCTAAGAGCTTGCGCGCCGCGGCGGGATCGTAACGGTAGCGTCGCACGTTCGGCTCGTACGCCCACATGAACGCCGGGAGATCGCCCGTCGCCGGGGTCGCCGTACCGAACGTGAGCCTGGCCGTGATCGCGTCGACGTCGAGCGCGTATGCGATTGCACGCCGAACGGCGACGTCGCGCAGGGCCGGGCTCGAGACGTTCAACAGCAGTCCGACGTACGCGTTGTAATCGACGAGCTTCCGCGTGACGCCGGGCGCGTCGCGCAGCATCTCGAACGCGGCGGAGCCCGAGTTCATGAAGTCGACGGCGTGCGTCCGGAGCTGAATCGCCATCGTGTTTTGGTCGGGGAGCTCCTTGACGAGGATCCCGTCGAGTTTCGGCGGACCGAGATAGTAGTCGGGGTTCGCCGCATACTCGATCTGATTTCCGCGTTGCCAGGAAACGAATTTGAACGGTCCGGTGCCGATCGGATGTTGGTTGAATTCGGCGGCGTTCAAGTCGGGTAACTTTGCAAGAACGTGCTCGGGTACGATCCGGTAGGGCTGGTCGCTCTCCGAAAAGAGCGTCAAGACGGCGGGCGCGAACCGCTCTTTGAGGCGGAAGATCGCGGTGTAGGGATCCGGCGTGTCGACTCTGCTGACGAGATCGTACCCGCGACGAGAGATCACGTTGTTCTTCGGATTCATCAGAGCCGCCCACGAAAACGCTACGTCTTTGCTCGTGAACGGCACGCCGTCGTGCCATTTCACATTCCGGCGCAAATGGTACGTGATCGAGAGACCGTCTTTGGAGATCCCGCCATTCTCGAGCGTCGGCACCTCGGCGGCGAGGCGTGGAACGGGACTCTGGTGGTCGTCGGTTTCGATCAACAGATCGCAGCACAGCGCCGCGACCGCGTTCTCGACGACGTTTGAAGAGAGCAGGGGATTGAGGGTGTTGACGCCGCCGGGGATCGCGATGCGCACGACTTTGGGCT
>JAFAMS010000021.1 GCA_019233165.1 Vulcanimicrobiota bacterium
CGGTGACCGAGGCATTGCTCATGACGATCATCGCATACCACCCTCCGTAGGGCGGCTCCTCGCGCCCGAGCGGCCTAGCGGCGGCTTACGCGGCGTGAGTCCGCGTTGCCGTCCCGAAAGGTCGTTTATGCGACGGCTATCTTTCGCCGCGGTTGTCGCGGCTTTTGTCCTTTCCGGCACAAGCGTGTACGCTCAGACTGCGACGAGAGGCTCCGGTGAGAAGCTCTGCGTCCTCACGCAGGCGGACTTCAAACCGTTCGGCACGCTCGTGTACTCGAAGCCGGACGTTCACGCCGATCAGAACGGCACGTACTGCGTGTACCGCGGAAAATCGGGCGCGACGGGCGGGGTCGAGTTGGACGTCTTCTATCCGGCCGGTTCGACGCCGGACGAGATCAAGACCACGATGGCCAATGTCTTGGGCTCCGATCCGAAGGCGACGTACGAGCCCGAGCATCTCCCGGGCGTCGACGAGTCGTTGGTCTCGACGAACGTCCCATCGCCGGGCTACTTCCCGTTCGCAGCCAACGCCGTGCGACGAGGCGACCTCATCTTCTCGATCTCGCTGCCGGCTTCGCCGTTCTCCAAGAACGAGCTGCTCAAGCTTAGCGAAATCGTTCTCAGCCGGATCGCAAAGTAGCGCCGAGCTCGCTCTTCAGCGCGCCGAGGATCTTTTCGATCGCGGTGTCGGCTTCGGCGTCGGTCATGGTTGCGTCGTCGCGTTGCATGACGATGCGGACGGCGAGGCTCTTCTTCCCCGCGCCGACTTGCGGGCCGTGGTATTCGTCGAACGCACGGATCGTGCGCGCCAGGCCGTCGACCGCCCCGCCGATCACGGTTTCGATTTGCTGCGCGCTGACGCCGAGGTCGACGACGAGCGCGAGATCGCGCGAAAGGCTCGGGTAGCGCGACGGCGCGCGGTAGCGCGGGACGACCGGGGCAGGCAGTGCGGCGAGATCGACTTGTGCGACGTGGACGCGGCCGTCGGTCTCGAACTGCACGCCCAGACGCGGATCGAGCGCGCCGGCGATCGCGATGGTGTTACCGTCGAGCGTGAGCTCGGCGCAAATCCCTGGATGCCAACCGTGGTGCTTGGCGGCGCGTACGTCGGGAAGCCTTCCCGTCGCCCGGCGGACGAACGCGATTGCGTCGGCTTTGAGCGCGACGAACTGCTCGTCGCTCCAGCTTTGCGCTTGCGGCGCCGTCGTGCGGCGAACGAAGGCGGCGTGCGTCTTCTCGACGATCTCGCCGGCGTCGCCGAAGACGTCGCCGATCTCGAAAATCTTGTCTTGCCGCAGCTGGAGGAGCGCCGGAATCAGCGAGAAGCGCATGTAGTGCTGGTCTTCGGAGAGCGGGTTCGCGATCTCGACGGCGTTCGTCCCCCAGCGCTGATGGACGCTCGCCGGCTGCAGCGCGAGCGTGGCGACTTCGCGGTAGCCGAGCATCGCCAACGTTTCCGCAACCCGCCGCTGCATTTCGTATGCCTCGCTCGCGATCGCTTGCTGCCCCGTCGGGGGGATTGCGGCGACGACGCGGTCGTACCCGGCGAGCCGCGCGATCTCTTCGACCAAGTCGGCTTCGATCGTGACGTCGCTGCGCCAGAGCGGGACCTCGACCTCGAACACGCCGTCGTGCGCGACCGCGCTCTCGCGGACCGAGAACCCGAGCGATTCGAGGATGCGCGCGATCTCGGCGCTCTCGAGCTCGTAGCCGAGCAGCCGCCGGACTTCGCGCTTGCGCAGCGCGACGATCGGCGGCGCGGGCGCCGCTTGGCCGAAACCGTGCGGCGCGTAAACCGTCGCGCCTTCGTCCACCAGTAAGCGCGCGGCGCGCGCCGCGCCGACGTCGGTAAGCGCGAGCGGGAGCGCTTTTTCGTGGCGCGCCGATGCGTCCGAACGGAGCGCGAGCTCGCTCCCCATCCGCCGCACGCGCGCGCCGGTGAAGTTCGCGGCCTCGATCGCGATCTCGCGCGTCGCGGGCCCGACCTCGCTCGCCGCCGCGCCTTTGAGGCCCGCCAGGCACTGCGTCTCCTGCTCGTCGGCGATGACGAGCATCCGCGGCGCGAGCGTGTAGTCGATGCCGTCGAGCGTCTTCACCCGTTCGCCGTCACGCGCATCGCGCACGATCAGACGCCGCCCCGCGAGCCGTTCGTAATCGTAGAAGTGCAGCGGCTGGCCCGTTTCGAGCATCACGAAGTTCGAGATATCGACAACGTTGCTGATCGGGCGCTGCCCGGCAAGTGCGAGGCGAACGCGCAGCGCCGTTTTCGCCGTTCGAACCTGCACGTTCGAGACGCGCTGCGCGACGAACCGCTTGCAATCCGGGCTCTCGATCTCGACCGAAAATTCGCCGCCCGCCGCATAGTCGACCGCCGAGTCCGGCTCGCGCACCGACGTCCCGAACGCCGCGGCGAGCTCGCGCGCGAGGCCGAGCATCGACATCGCATCGACGCGATTCGAGGTGACCTCGACCTCGAGCACGTCTTGATCGAGGCCGAAGAGCTTGACGACGTCGCTTCCGAGCGGCGTCTGCGGATCGAGCTGCATGATCCCATCCTCGAACCAGTCCGCTTCGAGGCCGAGCTCGTTCGCCGAGACGAGCATCCCTTCCGACGCGATCCCGCGCATCGTGCGCGGCTCGATTTTCAGTCCGCCGGCGAGCTGCGCGCCGATCGTCGCGACGGGGACGACCTGTCCTTGCGCGACGTTCGTCGCGGCGGTCGCGATCGTCAGCGGTTTTTGCGCGCCGATATCGACCGAACAGACGAAGAGCCGGTCGGCGTTCGGATGTTTTTCGACCTTCGCGAGCTTCCCGGCGACGATCCCCGAGAGCGGCGGCGGCGAGTCGACGGCTTCGACGGGGAAGCCGAGCATCGCAAGCTTCTCGACGATCGCTTGCGTTTCGGCCGGAAGATCGACGTAGTCGCGCAGCCATGCGAGCGGCGTCCTCACGCGAGCTGCTCCAAGAACGACGGTTCGTTCCAGATGAACTCGCGGATGTCGCCGATGTCGTAGCGGACCATCGCGAGCCGCTCGATCCCGCAGCCGAACGCCCAGCCGCTCACGACGTCCGGATCGTAACCGACCGCGCGCAACACGTTCGGATGCACCATCCCGCTCCCACCGATCTCAATCCACCCCGAGCCGCCACACGTGCGGCAGCTCTCACCGCCACCACCGCATCCCGGACAGGTGGTGTCGATCTCGGCGCTCGGCTCCGTGAACGGAAAGAACGATGGGCGAAAGCGCACTTCCTGACGCGGTCCGAAGAGCTCGCGGCACATTCCCGTGAGCATCCCGCGCAGGTGCCCGAAGTGGATCCCTTCGCCGACTTGCAAGCCTTCGATCTGATTGAACTGATAGAGATGGCGCGCATCGACGGCGTCGCGCCGGTAGCACTTGCCGGGAACGACGATCGCGATCGGCGGCGGGTACGCTTCCATCGCGCGGATCTGCATCGGCGACGTGTGCGGGCGCAACAACAGATCCGGTCGCAGATAGAACGAGTCGAAGCCTTCGCGCGCGGGATGATCCGGCGGGATGTTCAGCGCGTCGAAGTTGTGGCGCGTCGTATCGACTTCGGGGCCGAGCAGCACCGCGAAGCCGTGCCGCACGAAGTACGTGCACGCATCGTCGATCGTCTTGCGGATCGGATGGAACGAGCCGAGCGGCGCCGGAACGTTCCAGAGCGTGACGTCGAGGGTGCGCTCGAGCTCGGCGTCGAGCTTGCGCAGCTCGATCCCCTGCTGCGCGGCCGCGAACTGCGCTTCGAGTCCCGCGACCGCGTCGTTGATCGACTTGCCGGCGGTCGGGCGCTCGTCGGGCGGCAGCTTCCCGATCCCGCGCCGGATCTCGGTGATCTTCCCGCTGCGCCCCAAGTAGGCGATCCGCAGCTCTTCGAGCGCGCGCTCGTCCGACGCCGATGTGAGCGCGGAAGCGAGCTCGGCTGCGAGCGCGGAGAGCTGATCGTGAAGCGCCATGGCGTGCGTCTAGTACGAAAAATAACGACGCCCGGCCTCTGGCCGAGCGTCCGGAACATCGTTGTGGAGGGAAGTCGTCTCGAGCTAGGTGGCTACCGGTGCGGGGTTGAGTTTGCGGTACATCAAGTACGCGTTAACCGAACCCGTGTTGGCGAAAAGCTTCCAGAAGAATTCGGACGTTCGCAATGGCGGTACCCCGTGTTTCTTCGCGAGACTGAGGCAGATTGTAGCACCGCCTCCGGAGCCCGCCAAGACTTGACAAATGCCTCATTTTTGCAAGCGCGCGCGCTGCCGAACCGACCATTCGTAGAGGACGATTGCTCCCGCCACCCCCGCGTTCAGGCTCTCGGTCGGCCCGGCGTGCGGGATCGCCGCGGAGGCGTACCAACCGGGCAGCCACGACGCGACGCCATGCCGCTCGGACCCGATCGCGACGATCGGCCGGTCGGGGAACGTGAACTCGTCGAGCGGGGCGCCGTCGGGGTCGGCGGCGACGATCCGCCGGTGCGCCGCGTTCGCCCCCGCGATGATCTCGGAGGCGCTCGCGAGTGCGTGGGGGAGCCGGAAAAGCGAGCCCATCGCGGCCCGCACGACCTTGGGGTTGTACGGCTCGACCCCGCTGTCCGCGAAGACGACGCCGGAGGCGCCGAACGCCTCGGCGGCGCGGACGAGGGTTCCGGCGTTCCCCGGGTCGGCGACGCCGGCGAGGAGCAGCACGAGCCCCGCCGGTGCGAGGACGTGAGCCAGCGGCTGGAGCTTGGTCGGGGCGACCGCGACGATCCCGGGCGGCGTCTCGAGATCGGAGAGCCGCTCGAGCGCGCGCGCCGTCTCGTCCACGACTGGGATCCCGGCGGTCTCGGCCCGGGTGACGACCGGCGAGGCGCGGCCGGCCGGCGAGACCCGGATCTCGCGCAGCTCGAGCCCGCTCGCGAGCGCTTCCTCTAAAAGGGAGGCGCCTTCGAGGAGAAAGAGGCCGTGCTCGCGGCGCCCCTTCTTCTTGAGGAGAGTGCGGACCAGGGTGGCGGGCAGCGGCATCCTTCCGTTTATACGGAAGCAAGGCGCGATGCGCCAGAGCCGGGACGTCTGGATCGAGGCCGCCGCCCTCGTGGCGATCGCCTTCACGCTGGCGTGGGGAGGGCGTGCGCTGCTCGCGACCCTGCACGCCTTCGCCCCCGCCGGGGTCGCGCTGCTCGGCGCCGCCGTTATCGCGATGTCGCTCGCGATCCGGCGAGTCTATCGGGCGCAGGCGCCGGACCGGCTCGAGCTGACCCGCTACGTCGCTTACGTAACGGCCTTCGCGCTCGCGATCTGGGCGGTCGCGTCGCCGGCGCGCTGGGTCGTCGGCGCTACGATTGCGATGATCGAGCTTGCGATTGCGTTCGATCTGATCGTGCTCTTCGCCCGACGATCGCAGACTTGAGCGCGTGCGCTACGTGCGGTAAACGGCTCTTGTTGTAGCACGCGAGCGCAAAATCTTCGAGGTGCGTGAGCACCAAGCGCGGATCGCGCCAATCGGCGCGCGAAAAGGTGCGCAGCATCCCGCCGACGCGGCGATGCAGCGGCAATCCGGGCTCGAACGCGGCGAAATAGAGATACTGCGGAAATTGCGGATACTGCTTGCCGAGCTCGGCCGCGATCGCGCCCCGCGGCTCGATCGCTTCGCCGCGCGCGGCTTGCGCGAGCGCGCGCACGAACGCGGCGCGAATCTGCGGCGTGAGGTCGTAGCACGTCGTCGGGCGATAGTTCATCTCGATCAGGAATAGACGTCCGTCCTCGGCGATGAGCCAATCGATCCCCGCGAGCCCGTCGAATTGCGTCAGCGTGCCGATCCGCTGCAAGAAGTCGGCGACCTCCGGATGGTCGACGACGCGGCGTGACGACGACGGGCTGAAGCGCGACGGCCAGCAGTCGCGCATCTCCGAGGTGAACCACCGCACCGGCTCGCCGCGGACGAAGAGCACCTCGGTCGTCGCCGGGACGCCCTCGATGAGCGGCTGCAAGATCTGCGGCCACGCGTCGTCGCCGAAACGCTCGAAGCTCGAGGGGTCGTCGACCCGCTCGATCCCCATCCCGCCGTGGCCGTGCGCGGCTTTTGCGACGAGCGGGTAGCCAAGGCGTTCGCCGAGGATCCGGGCATCGGCCGGCCCGGCGGCGATCGACGTCTCCGGGGCTCGGATCCCCGCCGCGAGGGCGGCGGAAAGGAACTCGGCCTTCGAGGGGATGCGGTCGATTTGCGCGAGGATCGCCTCGTCGATGACGACGGTCCGCGCCGAAGGGTCTTCAC
>JAFAMS010000051.1 GCA_019233165.1 Vulcanimicrobiota bacterium
TTCTCCGTAAGGCTTGTACCACTCGGTAACCGCTGCCTGATCTTGGCGAGAAGGTTGGGCGTCGCCTGGCGGCGCGCCCGCGGGGGCCGCGTGCACGCGAGGAGTACCCGGCGCAGCCGCTCTTCATCGGCGATCTCGCGAGAAAGCTTTCCACCGCGCGCGATCGAGATGCTCCCGGTCTGCTCCGAGATGACCAGCACGACCGCGTCCGTCTGCTCGGCGAGGCCGAGTGCGGCGCGGTGACGCGTCCCGAGATGACGGTCGGTCACGCTCTCCGAGAGCGGGAGGAAGCATGCGGCCGCGACGATCCGCCCCCGACTGACGATCGTGGCGCCGTCGTGCAGCGGCGTGGAGCGCGAGAACAGCGAGAGGAGCAGCTCGAGCGAGAGAACCGCATCGAGCGCCGTTCCCGACTCCACGATCTCCTTAAGACCGGTTGCCTGCTCGATCGCGATCAGAGCGCCCGTACGCGATTGCGAGAGCGCCGTCGCCGCGCTCGCCAAGATCGCCATTGTCTCTTCGTTGCGGACCGGCTCGTCGGTCGAGACGAGGTTCGTAAAGAACCCGCCGCGTCCGATCTGCTCGAGAGCCCGCCGCAGCTCCGGCTGAAAGACGATCGGCAGCGTGACCGCGATCGCGATGACGACGTATTGCATCAGCGTCGCGAGGAGTAAGAGGTGCAGCACCTTGGCTACCGCGAGGATCACGATCAGGACGAAGAGGCCGACCATGATCTGTACGGCGCGCGTTCCGCGAATCAACAGCAGAAAGTAGTAGATCAGGACCGTCGTGACCGCGATGTCGACGACGTCGAGAACGCCGATCGGGAGCGTGCCGAGTCCCGGCAGGGAGAGCAGGTTGTTCATCGCGGTTCGAGCTCCGGTACACGGACCTCGAGGATCCGCTGCTCGGTCAGATCCGGTTCCGCAATCGCCGCGGCGACGACGCGCGCAAGCTCCGCGTCGCCGAGCTCCAGAGCGCGCCCTGCCGGGGCCTCCGCGTAGCGGCGCGACTCGATCTCGACGAGATGGCGCACGAGCGAGAGCGGCGTACTCTCTTCGTCGACGCCGATCACGACCGCATCGCCTCGTATCTCGCAGCTCGCCACACCGGCCGGCTTCCCGGGACCGAAAAGCGCAGCCGCAACGGCCGCGCGCGCCCGCGGGTCGCTCACGACGAACTCGACGCAGGAGAGATTATCCAAAGTAACGAGCATCTTCAGCGCAACCCGCACGACCTCCCCGCGCGCGTCGTCCGCGTCGGACGCAACAGCGCGTGGGTCGTCCTCGATGCGGAGGAGCGTCCGCGGCTCGCGTCGCTCCGCCGCAAGGGCGAGAAGATGCAAGCGATGCTCGCGCCGGGCGACTACGTCGAGGTACGGATACTCGAAGACGAGAGCGTCGTCGTCGAGCGCGTGCGGGCGCGCAGCTTCACGCTCGAGCGGCGAACGGTAACGGGGCGCACGAAGACGATGGCCGCGAACGTCGATACGATCGCGGTCGTGGCCGCGTTGACGGATCCCCCGGTCCGGCTCTCGATGATCGATCAACTCATCGCTTTCGCCGAGCTGCAAGAGCTGAACGCGCTTCTTCTGCTCACCAAAGTCGATTTGACGGACGGTCGAGTCGCGGCGGAGATTCAGGCGCTCTATAGCCGGCTCGAGTACCGGACGCTCATCATCCAGCCGAAAATGGGAGCTGGCATCGATGCGCTGCGCGAAGCGCTCCACGGTTCGCACGCGCTCCTCGTCGGGCAGTCGGGGGTCGGGAAGAGCTCGATCTTCCGCGCCCTCGGCGGGACGACCGAAGTCGGCGAAGTCTCGCGGCTCGGACGCGGCCGCCAAACGACGACGGCGGCGCGGCTGTTCCGTCTTGCGGACGGCTTCCTCATCGACAGCCCGGGCGTCGGCGCGTTCGAGCTTGGCGAGATCGCCCCACGCGAACTCGCAGAGGCGTTCGTCGAGATCGCTCCCCTTTCGCCGCGGTGCAGGTTCCGCGACTGCGCGCACCTAGCCGAACCCGGTTGCGCCGTTCGCGAAGCGGCGGAGGCCGGAGCGGTTGCCCCGAGCCGCTACGAGAGCTACCGGCTCATCCTGGCCCGCGCCGACCCGCTGAGCGCGTACGGCGAAGCCACGTGAGCCTTGAGCCGCCGGCGGGTTCCTGGTATGCTGGCCCTCGTGCCTAACATCAAAGCCGCCGAGAAGTGGTCTCGGCAAACCACAAAGCGCCGCGTCCGCAACCTCGACACGAAAACCCGCCTGAAGACGCTCTTCAAGAAAGCGAAGGCCGACGGCGACACCGCGTTCGGCCGGGGCGTCGAGTCGCAGCTCGACAAGGCCGCGTCGAAGGGGATCATCCACAAGAACAAGGCGGCGCGCAAGAAGTCGCGTTTGGCGAAAGCGCTCGCGGTCTCGACCGCGACGAGCACGACTGCGGCAAAGCCGAAGCGCGCGACCCGCAAGACCTCGACGAAGAAGTAACTACTTCACGAGGACGTAACTGCCCGGTGCGTTTTCGAGCGCCGGGTATTTTTCGTTTGCCGCGGGCGGTGCTTGGCGCTTTCCTGATTGCGCGCCGAGCCATTCGTACCAATCCGGCCACCACGAGCCTTCGCGCAGTTTCGCATGAAGCAGCCACTCGTCGGGATCTTTTGGATCGTCTTTGGAGGCCCAGTACTGCGCCTTCTTCCCGCCGGGCGGATTCACGATCCCGGCAATGTGCCCGGAGTTCGCTAGCCGGAAGAGGCAGGGGCCCGAGACGAGCTGCGTGAGTGTGTAGACCGAACGCCAAGGGGCGATGTGATCGTCTTTGGTGGCGATGATGTAGATCGGCTGGTCGATCGCCCCGAGATCGATCGGAACGCCGTCGACTTCCAGCGCACCGGGCTCGATCAGCTCGTTCGCGAGATACATGTGCCGCAGATAGTAGCTGTGCATCGCCGCCGGCATCCGCGTCGAGTCGTTGTTCCAGTACAGCAAATCGAACGCCGGGGCGTCCTTGCCGAGCAAATACCGGTTCACGGCCGGCGTCCAGATCAGGTCGTTGGCGCGCAGCATCGTGAACGTGTCGGCCATCTCGCTCCCCTCGAGGTAGCCGCGCTCGCTCATCTTCCCTTCGATGTACGCGAGCGCGTCTTCGCCCAGGAAGTTGACGATCTCGCCCGGCTCCTTGAAGTCGACGAGCGAGGCCATGTACGTTGCCGCGGTGATCACGGGGTCGCCTTCCGCCGCAGGTTTGCGCTTGAGGTACGCCATCAGCATCGCGAGCAGCGTCCCGCCGATGCAGTAGCCGTTCATCGTCACCTTGTTCGAACCGGCGATCTCGCCGGCGACTTGTGCCGCGACGAGCGCGCCCTTGGTGACGTAGTCGCTCATCGCCACGCCGGCCATCGACGCGTCTGGATTGCGCCACGAGACCACGAACGTCTGGAAGCCTGCGTCCGTCGCATGCTTCACGAAGCTGTTCTTCTGCTGCAGGTCGAGGATGTAGTACTTGTTGATCCAGGGCGGGACGATCACGAGCGGGCGTTTGTAGACCGTCTCGGTCGTCGTGTCGTACCGGATCAGCTCGAGCAGCTCGTTGCGAAAGACGACCTTCCCCGGCGTCGTCCCGACGTTCTCGCCGACCTTGAACGCCTGCGTATCGACGAGCGCGACGCGGCCTTGGTTCTCAACTTGATCCTTGGCGAGATTCCTGAGCCCTTCGACGAGATTCTGGCCGCCGGTCCGCATCGTTTCTTCGACGACGTCCGGGTTGAGGAACGCCACGTTCGTGGGGCTCATCATGTCGCAGAACTGCTTGGCGAAGAACTTTGCCCGGCGTTTCGCCGCGGGCTCGACGTCGGTCGCGTCGATCGCGGAGAGAAATGCCTGCGTCATCAGCAAGTACGCCTGCTTCATCGCGTCGAGCGCCGGGTTCTCCGTCCAGGCCGGGTTTTGGAAGCGCTTGTCGTTCGCATCCGGCTCGATGACCGGGGCGGTGCCGTCGCCCGCGACCCGTTCGGCGCTGCGCTCCAAGATCTCGAGCCACATCTGGGCGAAGCGCTTCTGCGACTCGACCAGCTTGTCGGGCTCGCTCAGCATCGCTCTCCAGACCTCGAGGGTCGCTTTGCCGATCCCGAACGGGTCGGCGGAATTCATCGCATCCATCAAGCCGGGCTCTTCGCGTTCCGACTCCCCGTTCATCCGTCGAGCGCGATGACCACCCGCGTCGCACGATCCGAGTGGGCGAGTGGGAGGACCCGGTCGCGCAGGACGTCCCGCACCGGCTCGAGGCTCGGCGCCTTGACGGCGACGCGCCAGCGCCACTCCTCGTTCAAGCGCGCGATCGGATGCGGCGCAGGTCCGAGAACCTCGCCGACCCGAGCCTGCCGCAGCACCGCCGCATATCCCTCGACCGCTTTCTCGACCCGCGCGCGCGAGCGTCCGGCGACGCCGAGGTACCCGAACTCGCCGAACGGCGGATAGCGCAAAGGCCGGCGTTCTTCCAACTCGTGAGCCGCGAACCCGTCGAAATCGTGGGCGGCGGCAAATGCGATCGCGGGATGGTGCGGCGCGTACGTTTGCACGATCGCGCTGCCTTGCGTTTGGCGGCCGCTGCGCCCGCATACTTGTGCGATCAGATCGAAGGTGCGCTCCGCGGCCCGATAATCGGCGACGTGCAAGCCGATATCCGCGGCGACGACTCCGACGAGCGTGACGCCCGGAAAGTCGAGACCCTTCGCGACCATTTGCGTTCCGACGAGAACGTCGCCGCGCTCCTCGAACGAAGACAGGATTCGCGCGTGGTCGCTGACACGAGTCGTCGTATCGGAGTCCATCCGGACCACGCACGCATCCGGCCAGAGCCTCTTCACCTCTTCGCAGACTTTTTCCGTCCCGATCCCGAACTCGCGAATCGCGTCACTTCCGCAGCGGGGGCAGCGGTCGGGGAGCGGAGCCTGCAGGTCGCAGAGGTGGCAGCGCAAGAGGCCTTCGCTGCGATGGACCGCTAGCGACGTCGTGCAACGCGAGCACTCAGGGACGAATCCGCACGCGCGACACAGGATGAACCCTGCGCTGCCGCGGCGGTTGACGAAGAGGATCGTCTTCTCGCGGGCGCCTAGGCGCGCGCCGATCGCCTCGGCGAGCCGGCTCGAAAACGCGCGGCGGTTCCCGCCCGCAAACTCTTGCCCCATGTCGACGACCTCGACCGCCGGAAGCTCGGCGCTCGTCGCGCGCGAACGGAGTCGAGCGAGCCCGATCTCGCCGCCGGTCGCGCGCACGTAGGCGGGGAGCGGCGGCGTCGCGCTGCCGAGTACGAGCAGCCCACCCGCTAGCCGCATGCGTTCCCGGGCGACGGCGAGCGCGTCGTAGCGCGGCGTCGATTCTTGGCTGTACGAGCCCTCGTGGGCTTCGTCGACGACGATCAGCGCGACGTCCGCGAGCGGGGCGAAGACGGCGCTGCGCGCGCCGACGACGACCGCGACCTCCCCGCGCGCCGCGGCCTGCCACGCTTCGAAGCGTTCGCGCTGTGAGAGCGCCGAGTGCAAGACCGCGACGCGGTCGCCGAAGACGGCTTCGAAGCGCGCCGCGGTTTGCGGCGTCAACGCGATCTCGGGGACGAGCACGATCGCGCGCCGGCCCCGTTCGACGACGTCCGCGATCGCCTCGAGATAGACGAGCGTCTTCCCGCTCCCCGTGACGCCGTAGAGGAGGAGCTCTTCGAAGCGCTCGCACGCGAGCAGCGCGCGAATCGTCGCGAGCGCCTCGCGCTGTTCGTCCGTGAGCGCAAGCAGCGGGCGCGCGACAACCGCGTCTCGGCGCGCGACGTGACTCTCGCGTTCTTCTTCTCGGAGGGCGCCGCTGCGAAGCGCGCGTGCGATGACGGCGTGCGAGTAGCCGGCCAAGAGCGCGTCGGCGCGACGCATCTCGCCGCCGGAACGAACCGCCTCGGCGAGCGCCGTTGCTTTCGCGCCCTTCACGACGCCCTCGCCGGGAAGCAGGTAGGCAACGGTCCGCGCACGCGTCCGCGCGCCGCCGCCGCGCCGGATCCGAGTCAGGTCACCGCTGCGCACGAGCGTCCCGAGATGACGCAGGAGAGCGCCGCGATCGGCGGCGCGGCGCGCTTCGGGATGCCGCAGCAATGCACCAACCGAGAATCCCTCGCGCAAATCGCCCCAGATCAGCTGCAAAAGGCGTGGGGGGACGCCGGCATAGCGCCGCGGTGATGGGGCCTCGGCGACGACCTCGATGTGTTCCTCGACTCGAGGGATCGCGCCGGCGAGGACAATCGCGCCGAGCGCTTCCC
>JAFAMS010000095.1 GCA_019233165.1 Vulcanimicrobiota bacterium
GAGCTTGACCTGGTAAGCTCGTTCGAGTATCTCCGTACCCAAAATTTCGCGCGGGCGGCCGAACGCCAGCGTCGTTCCCTCACCCAACACGGCGACGCGGTCGGCATATTCGATGACTTCCTCGAGCGCGTGCAAGACGACGACGACGGCTTGACCGCGGCGCGCGACCCTGCGTAAAAGCTCGAGCACCTCGATCGCGTAGCGGATGTCGAGATGGCTCGTCGGCTCGTCGAGAAGGAGGAGCGGCGTCTCTTGTGCGAGCGCGAGCGCGATCCACGCGCGTTGCCGCTCGCCGCTCGAGAGCGAGGCCATCGCGCGCGCCCCGGCCCAATCGAGCTCGACGTCGGAGAGCGCGTTATCGATCGCGGCCTCGTCGGCGCGCGATTCGTGCCAGTCCCACCACGGGTGGTGCGCGTAGCGCCCCGCCGCGACCGCATCGCGCACGGTCGTCCCTTCGAGCAAGGCATCGTCGCCGGTTACCAGCGCGATCCGGCGCGCGCGTTCGCGCGGCGCAAGGCCTACGAGCGAACTCCCGTCGACCTCGA
Source organism: Vulcanimicrobiota bacterium (assembly GCA_019233165.1). GTDB lineage: Bacteria > Vulcanimicrobiota > Vulcanimicrobiia > Vulcanimicrobiales > Vulcanimicrobiaceae > JAFAMS01. Next base: position 546 of record JAFAMS010000095.1, read on the forward strand.
TTCCACCGGTCGACGGATGCAAGCCGGCGATCGCGCGCAAGAGCGTCGTTTTCCCCGCACCGTTGGCGCCGACGATCGCGACGAGCTCGCCGCTCTGCGCTTCGAAATCGATGCGGCGCAAGAGCTGACGTCCGCCGATATCGACCGCGACGTTATCCAGCGACAACGCGGCGCTCATTCGCGAACCGTCCGCGGGCCGCGCAAATAGAGCAGCATGAAGACCGGGACGCCGACGAACGCGAGCAAGACTCCGAGAGGCGCCTCGGCGGGAGCGAACAGCGTTCGGCTCGCGGTATCGGCGAGGATCACGAACGCGGCGCCGAGCGACGCGGCCGCGGGGAGTGCACCCGCCGGATGAACGCCCGAAAGCTTGCGCGCCACGTGCGGAACGATGAGCCCTACGAAGCCTACGACACCGGCGAGCGCGACGGCGGCTGCGGTCAAGAGCGAAGCCGCCGCAAGGACGAGCCACTGCGTTCGTGCCACGTCGACGCCGAGTGCCGCCGCGCGAATATCGCCGAGGCGCATCACGGCGAGCGACGGGACGATCGCAAGCGCCAACGCGAGGCCCGCGGCGGCGTACGGGGCGGACCACGCGAGCTCGTTCCAACCCCGACCGCTGACCGAACCGGCGAGCCACGCCAGGATCTGCTCGCTCGCGGCGCCGCGCGTCATCCGGGTCAGCACGAGCGCAACGATCGCCGCAAAGAGCGCGCTCAGCGAGACGCCGGCGAGGATCAGCCGCTCGGCGTCGAGTCTTCCGCCGCGCCGGCCGAGGACCGCGACGACGATCGCGCTGCCGAGCCCCGCGACGAATCCGAGCGCGGGGACGAACGGCAATGCGATCCCGGCGGTGACGCCGATTGCGATCGCCGCGCCGGCTCCGGCGCTCACGCCGGTCAAATACGGATCGACCAACGGATTGCGCAACAATCCCTGTAGCAACGCACCTGCGATTGCGAGCGAGGCGCCGACGAGCGCCGCGATGCAGGCGCGCGGGAAGCGCAACGCCCAGACGATCGTCTGCGCGTCGCCGCCGCGCTGCGGGTGCGCGAGCGCATCGGCGAGCGCCTGCGGTCCGAGCGCCGTCCCGCCGAGCGCGATCGCGACGAGCAGCGCGAGCGCCGGGATTACGACGAGGAGGAGCGCTCTAGCGATTCGAGAGATCGATGCGCAGCGCACGTCCGGGGAGCGGGTAACCCGGCACCTCGGCGTAGCGTTCTCCTCCAAGGTTGTAGCCGCGCAGCGAAACGATCGCGTCGCGCGCGACGCGGATGCGCGCGTACGCATCGATCCGCGAATACGCGGGTGCACCGCCTCCCGGATCGCGCTCGCCGACCGACGCCGAGAGAATCCCGAGCGCGACGAGCCGGGCGGCTCGACTGACCGCCTGATATTCGATCCCGCCGTTCACGGTGAAGACGGGGCGTCGCGGAAGGCGCGTCGCGGTCGTGGTGAGATCGAGCGCTCGATAGAGATCGACGATCCCCAGCGTCGCCGAGATTCCGTGCACCGGCGGCGTTCGCGCGTCGAGCGTCAGTCCGGCAAGCGAAGCTTTTTGAATGTTGACGACGGTGGTGAAGTCGGCGGTCGGTGCGATCAGATCGACGCCGTTCATGAAGAACCAGCCCAGCGAGAGGCCGCCCAAGATCGCATCGCTCGTCAGGCGAACGTCGCCGCCGTTCGTGCGTTCGGGACGCAGGTTGGGGTTCGAAAAGCCGGGATAGTAGAGATCGAGAATGGTCGGGGCTCTGAACCCGGTCGCGTAATTCGCACGGAGCGTCAGATCGCCGGTCAATCGCGCGACCGTCCCCAGCGAAGGCGCGAGCGAACCGCCGTAGCCGCCGTCGCGTTCCGCGCGAACCCCGGCATAGAAGCGCGCGTTCCCCGCAAGATACGAATCCTGCGCGTAGATGGCGGTTTGCGCAAACCCTTTCGTCGGCGGATTCCCGTCGCCGGCATCGATCCGGGCCGAGCCGCGGGCGGCATCGATCCCGGCGACGAACCGGTTGCGCTCGCTGCGTAATTCTTGCCGCATGCTGGCTTGCAGCCGTCCCTCGACGTTCACGACGTAACAGCTGCATCCGTTCGGATCGTCCGGATTTGAGGAGAAGAGCAGCTGCGAGCGCGTGCCGGAGAGCTCGAGTGAGGTCGTCGCGTGCGCGCTCGCGCGCTGAAGCCGGAAGAACGCTTGCGCGTCGAGCGTGTTCTGCCGGCTCGTCAACGACTCGAAGTCGACCGGACCCGGGACGCCGACCGCTTGCGTGCGCAATCCGGCGTTCGCATAAGCGTCGAAGACGCCTAAGCGGAAGGGAACGCGGAGCGTCCCGCTCGTCGCCTGCATGTCGGAATTGGGTCGATACGCGTTTGTTGCGAGATGGCGTTCGAACGAGAGGTTCCGCCCCTCGAAGGCGACGTCGCGTTCGCCGAGCGAGCCGCCGCCGAGCATCAACCTCGGAGACTCGCCCGGTTGCGGCGCGGTGAGCAAGTTGATCACGCCGCCGATCGCACCGGTCCCATACAGCGTCGCTCCGCTTCCTTCGACGATCTCGATCCGTTCGAGTCCCGCGGTCGGCATGATCCCGAGATCGATCGTCCCCGTTTGCGCGCCGCCGATCGGACGGCCGTCGAGCAACACGAGGACTTGGCTCGGTCCCGCGCCGCGAAGATAGACGTCGACGAGCGCGCCGGAAGGTCCGTAACGCGAAAGCGAGACGCCGGGGACTTGCGCGATGGCGTCGGCAACGCTCAACGAGCCGCGGCGAACCATCTCGTCTTTGGTGACGACGAACGTCGTTCTGGCCGCTGCACGGAGCGGTTCTTCCTGACGATCGCTGGTGGTGACGCGCCCGATCTCGGACGGCGTCGGACTCGGCGTCGGCGTTGCCGCGACGGCAGCTGCCAGGACCAGCGTAGCGAGCATTTCTTCCTACCTTTACGCGAGGTGGTAGAGACGTGCGGCTCGCTTTGGTATCCTGACTCGCGGATCGTTGCCCGATGCCGGCGCCTTCCCGGTTTCCCAGTGGCGAATCGGCGGCTTCCCGCTCACAGTGGCGCGACCGTCCCGGATTCTCACCGGGTTCCCGTCGCGAGCGCTTAGAGGGTCCGCGTTCCGTCCCCCGCACATCAGTTCCTGGGATGCTAACGTTCATCACCGGACCGGTCCGCTCGGGAAAGAGCACGCTCGCCGAACGCTTCGCGCACGAAGCGAAGCGTCCGGTGATCTATTGCGCGACCGCAGCCCGCGACGACGCCGATCCCGAATGGATCGTGCGGATCGAGCGGCATCGCGCGCAGCGACCCGGCGAATGGACCCTCCTCGAGACCGCCGGCCCGCACGGCATCGATTTGATCGAGACGATCTGCAAGGTCGAACCGGACCGCGTCGTGATGATCGAGTCGCTCGGCACGTGGGTCGCGGACCTGCTCGGCCGGCGCGCAGAAACGCTCGGCACGGACGTTCTCGCGCTCGCAAAAGACGTGGAAACGGAGACGACGCGATTGCTCGACGCGATCTTGGGGTGCGCTGCCGAGCTGATCGTGGTGAGCGAAGAAGTCGGCTGGGGGATCGTCCCCGCATTCTCGTCCGGCCGCGTTTTCCGCGACGTGATGGGACGCGCAAACCAGCGGCTTTGCGCCGCGGCGAAGCGTGCCTACTTGGTGATCAGCGGCGTCGCGTTCGATTTGAAAGCGGCGATGCCGGTTTGACGGCGTGATCGCGCTCTGCGCGCTCGCCGCCGCGCTGCGGATCGTTTCGATTATCCCATCGCTCACCGAGGATCTCTTCGCGCTCGGCGCGGGCGCGAGCGTCGTCGCGGTCTCAGAATTTTCCGACTACCCCGCTGCCGCGAAAAAACTCCCGCGCGTCGCGACGTTCTCCACGCTCGACGCGGAGCGGATCGTGGAGCTCCATCCCGATCTGGTCGTGGGGATTCGTGCGCAGGCGCCGATCGTCGGCCCGCTCGCGCGCGCGCATCTGCGCGTCGAGCTCTTCGACGACGATACGTTCGCCGATATCTTTCGGACGCTCCGCCGCCTCGGCGCGCTCGTCGGCCGCGCACCGCAAGCTGCGGCGCTCGAGCGGCGTCTGCGGGACGAGACGGCGCGTCTGCGCCGCGACGTCGATCCCAAACGCAAACCGAGCGTTTTCGTCGTTCTGGGCGTTGCGCCGATCTTTACGGTCGGCCGGCGCTCGTACATTGCGACGCTGATCGAGCTCGCCGGCGGACGAAACGCCGCCCGAATAGATGCGGCGTACGACCGGTACACCGCCGAGGCGCTCCTCGCCGCGCAACCGGACCTCATCGTCGCCGATCCCGAGGCCGGCCTTCGCGCCGTCCTCGACCAGGAGCCGTGGCGCTCGCTGAGCGCGGTGCGCCGCCGGCACGTCGCCGACATCGAAAACCCGGGCGTCCTTCTCCGCCCGGGCCCACGTTATAATGAAGGCCTGCGCTGGCTCATCAGGGAGTTCCGTCTGCTGTAACGAGATCCGGATAGAGCTTCCAGACGGTTTGGTGGTCGTGGGTGTGAGAACCCCAGAGAACGTCGATTTCGCCTTCGGGCTTCCATGCGGGATGGGGGATCGGGCTGTCGAGGAAGACCGAGCCGATGTCGAGGATGACGTGTTTGTCGTGAACGGCGTAACCGTGACCTTCGGCGACTTTGTCGGCGGCCGACGCGTCGACGACGTCGGTTGCGGCGAGTGCGGGCCAGTCTGCCATCTTACCGAGACGGCGATGGAGATTGATGATTCCCGAGAGCATCAACGCCTTGTCGTGGGTCGACGCGTAGATCGTGACGTGCGCGAACGGCTTGGGGTCTCGCGTGATCGCGCGTTTGTAGTCGGTGAGTGAGATGTCCGGAGCGGCGAGGACCGCTTGCTGAATGACGGCTTGTCCGTCGGCTTGCGTTTTCACGATCGCCATCGCGCCGGCGACGACGCGTCCGCCCATGCTGTGCGCGAAGACATCGAGCTCGCGGTCGGGGATTCCGGCATGCAGGTCGCTGACGAGGGTCGCGAAGGAGCGCGTCTGCCGCGAGGCCATCCGCTCGTCTTGAAGGTAGTCCGCGTGCTTGCCGCGCGAGCCCCAGAATACGTAGACGACGAGAAACCGGCCACCGAGAACGGCTTGAACGTGCTCGGCGCTCTCATAGCCTGCGTCAAACCGGGTCGCGTAGCCGGGGACGAAGAGCACGATCCGGCTCGCGGAGAGTTTCAGCGTCAAATCGCGCAGCGCCGATACCGTCGAAGCCCCGTCCGAGGCGTCGCACGCGCTCGATTCGCTCGCGCCGGCCGGGCACAATACGTAGGCGGGCGAAGCGCCGGGGTGGAGGACGACCGAGACGACGGAGGCGGCGTCGGGCGCTCCGGCGGCCCACTGGAAGGAGAGCGCGACTAGTGCCACGAGCCGAATCCACACGCGGCGCGATTCGCTCCGGCCGCACCGCGGCCTCCGCGGGGAAGGCGCTGATCGTTGCGGTCGATGTAGCGGATCGCAACGCACCGCTGGCACCGCAGCTCGAGGAGTTTGCGGCGCTCGCCAACGCCGCCGGCGCCAAGGTGGCGGGCGAGATCGTGCAGCGGCTTCCGCGCGTCGATCCCGCGACGCTCGTCGGCGCCGGCAAGGCGCGCGAGATCGCCGCGGCTGCAGAAGACCTGGGTGCAGATACGCTCCTCGTCTTCAACGATCTGCGGCCGCGCCAGCGCATCAATTTGGAGAAGATCGTCCCGCTTCCGATCGTGGATCGGACGATGTTGATCCTCGACGTCTTCGCGCGGCACGCGCGCAGCCGCGAAGGGAAGCTGCAGGTCGAGCTCGCGCAGCTCCGCTACCGCCAGGCGAATTTGATCGGCGTCGGGACGGCGCTCTCGCGGCTCGGGGGCGGGATCGGAACGCGCGGTCCCGGTGAGACGAAGCTCGAGGTCGACCGCCGGCAAATTCAGCGCAGGATCTCGACGTTGCGCCGCGCGCTCGAAGACGTTCGCAAACAGCGCGCGAACCGACGGGCGGCGCATCGGCGCGAGCCCCTCGTCGCGCTCGTCGGTTACACGAACGCGGGGAAGAGCTCGCTTCTCAACCGCCTCGCGGGGACCGGGAAAAACGAAGCGTTCGTCGCCGATCGGCCGTTCGCGACGCTCGATCCGACGATTCGAAAAGCCTGGCTCGGCGAGGACCTCAGCGTCCGCGTCGCCGACACCGTCGGCTTCATTACCGACCTCCCCGAGGAGCTGGTCGCAGCGTTTCGTGCGACGCTCGAAGAGCTGGAAAGCGCGACGCTCTTGGTCCACGTCATCGACGCTTCCAACAAGGATTGGCCACGGCAAGCGCGCAGCGTCGAGAGGATCTTGCACGATTTGGGACTCGACGAGAAACCGGTGATTCGCGCCTTCAATAAAACCGATCGCGCGCTCGAAGGCCCGACGCCCGACGGCGTAACGATCAGCGCACGTACCGGCGCGGGGATCGACGCGCTTCGGCGCGCAATCGCCGTCCGCGTCGCCTCGCCCGCGGCGTGAGAGCTCTCCTCCTCGCGTTCGTGGCGCTCGCCGGCTGTGCGAAGCCCGACCCGTACGTCGATCTCTACCGCTCGCTCCACCCCAGCATCGTCTTCCTTTCTATGCGGGTTCCCTCGGACGATCCGAAACGCCGCGGCGCGCTCGACGATGCCTTCGGGACGGCGTTCGTCGTCGAGAGCGGCGATTGGGGCGTGCGCATCCTCACCGCAAAGCACGTCATCGACGACGCGCGCGATCTCAAGGCGACCTTCGGCGACCGCTCGCACGCAAGCGACGTGCGGATTGTGGCCGTCGACGCGAAGACCGATCTCGCGCTGCTCGAGGTGCGCAGCGTGAAAAACATCACCGCCGTCCCGCTCGGCGAATCGCGCAGCGTCGTCCCCGGAGAAGCGGTGGGGCTCTTAGGCTATCCGATCCCCGACGCGTTCAAAGACGAAGGCTTGGGGACGACCGCGTCGATTTACGCGGGGCACGTTGCAAGCATTCGCGACCCCGGCGGCCCGAACGAAGCCGTCGAGCTCGACGTCCCGATCATCCCCGGCGAGAGCGGCGGACCCGTGTTCGGAACCGACGGCAAAGTGATCGGCCTCGCCGAGTCGCGCTTCGAAGAAGAGCATGCGATCGGCTTCGCAACCCCGATCGACGTGATCAAGACGTTCCTCTCGGCGCATGCGCGGTGATCTTGGCGGAAGAGCGGTCGCCGATCCATTGCGCGGGCGGGATGCTCCAGTAGGTCGCCAGCGCGTTGAGCGGGCCGGCGTACGCCACGCGCAGCGACGAGAAATGCTCCCAGCTCGCGTCGGCGGGTTTCGTGCGGTATCCGGCCTCAGTCAGGCGAAGATGCGCCCGCTCGAACTCGTCGCGCTCGATTCCGGGGTTTTCCTCGCGGTTCAACCCGAAGAAGGAGACGAAGTCCGAGACGAGATGACCGCCGATGCGGTACATCAGGCGCGCTTGTCCTTGATGCTGGTCGGCTTCTTCGACGCATGCGATCAGCAGCGTGGCCGCATCCATCACCGCCCCGAGTGAGGCGATCCACGAATTGTAGTCGTGGTTCGAGCGAAAGCTCGTGAGGATCGGGTACGCCAAGTGCGTCTCCATCGTAGTGACGGCCCAATTCTGGCCGCGCGCGAAGAGTTCGTCGAGCCCCAAGCGCGCGTGCATCGCGGCGCTCGCCTGCAAGATCTCGACCCCGGACGGCGGCGCGCCGGCGAGCGCCGACAAGCGGGTGACGAAAACCTCGCGATTTTGAAACGCGCTGAAGACCATGAAGAGAAAGCTCGTCACGATTGCGACGGTCGCGAACCCGGTCGCGCCCGCGAAGATCGCAAGGAAACGCGCCGGCGCGCCGCGCGGCGCGATGTCGCCGTACCCGATCGTCAGCAACGTCGTCCCCGCGAAGTACAGCGATCCGCCGAACGTCGGCGTCGGTTCGAGGTGGACGCGCAGCCCGTAGAACATGAGCCCGTAGCCGAAGATCAACGCGGCGACCCAGATCATGAGGATCGAGACGAGGAAGAACGGCGCGTACGTCGAGAGAAAATCCTCGCGCTTTGTCTCGTCCGACATACGGAGCCCGTACGCCCGCCACGCGTTCCACATGGCGCGGTTCACCCAGGGACTCATCCGTAAGCCGCGCGGCACGCGGCGCGGGACGATCACCGACTGGAACACGTCGAACAAGGTCACGCACACGATCGCAGCGCCCGCGACGATCGTGACGACGTCGATCAGGGGAGGCTCACTGGGCGAGGGTCGATTTCAGGCGCACGTAGCCGGCATCGCTCGTCTGCCCCTTGACGACATTGACGTCGACGGTGATCGGCGCATAGCCGATCGCGTTGATGTTGATGGTCTGACGCCCGACCGGAACGTGGTTCAACACGAAGCCACCCTGGTTGTCGACCTGGGTGACGGGGGTGCTCCCGACCGAAATCGTGATCGGTGAGACGGTGACCGGTCCGCCGGTCCGGTCGTCGATCAGCCGGCCGGTGATCGAGCCGAAATCTTGGACGCCTTGGCCGTTCGGGTTCTCGCCGCAGCCGGCGCCCAAGAGCGTCACCACACCGAGCAGGCAAAGCAGGCTGCGGATGATTGCGGTTCTCACTTCGGGTCCTCCAAAAGTAGCATCAAGGGCCCCGTACGCCGCCTGTGAAAACTGCCCCGGCTATGACTCCGTACGGCCCCGTGGCCATTTACTTGGCCGTCGCGCTCGTCGCCTCGCTGGCGTTCTGCATCCTCCCCGGGCTGCTCGCTCGTAAGAAGCCGAATCCCGTCAAATCCGAGGCGTATGAATGCGGGGTCGAACCCACCTCCGACGTCTCCGGACGGTTCCCGGTTCGGTTCTATCTGATCGCGATGCTCTTCGTGGTCTTCGACGTCGAAGCCGCGTCGTTCTATCCGTGGGCCGTGCAAATGCATGCGCTCAAGCTGTTCGGCTTGATCGAGATGGTTACGTTCGTCGTCGTCCTCGCAATTGGGTATGCCTACGTCTGGAAGCGGGGTGGATTTCAATGGAGGTAGTCCCGGGGCAGCAGTTTCTGCTCGCTCGCGTCGACGATGTGGCGCGCTGGGCGCAGGCTTCGAGCGTCTGGCCGCTGACGATGGGTCTTGCGTGTTGCGCGATCGAGATGATGACCGTGACGGCGCCGGAGTACGATATCGCGCGTCTCGGCTCCGAGGTGTTCCGCGCCTCGCCGCGGCAGGCCGACCTCATGATCGTCTCCGGCCGCGTCGCGCAGAAGATGGGCCCGATCATCCGGCGTCTGTACGACCAGATGGCCGACCCGAAATGGGTGATCTCGATGGGCGCCTGCGCGAGCTCGGGCGGCGTCTTCGATAACTATGCGATCGTCCAAGGGGTCGACACGATCGTCCCCGTCGACGTCTACGTCCCCGGGTGTCCGCCTACTCCCGACGGCCTGCTCTACGCGGTCAACCTCATCCAGCAGCAGATCCGGCAAGGCGGACGGGGAGGCGTCCTGGCGCGTGCCTAGCCCTCAGGCGCCGCCGCTCGGGAACCGCGCCGTCGATCCGACCGCGGTTCGGCCGCCGCTCGACGACGCGACGATCGAGCGGATCGAACCGGCGCAACTGCACGCGAGGCTGGCGGCGCTCCGCGCCGACGGTTTCACCGTCCTGCTCGATCTCGGCGCGGTCGATTACCTCGACCGCCGGCCGCGCTTCGACGTCATCTACCATCTCTTGAAGCTTCCGCTCGACGCAACGACGCCGCAGAAAGCCGGCCGTCCGCCGCGGATGCGCTTGTTGTGCGGCGTGGACGAGGGCGTCAAGCTCCAGACCGCGACCGATCTGTGGCCGAGCGCCGACTGGGCCGAACGTGAAGTCTTCGACCTCTTCGGAATCATCTTCGAAGGCCACCCCGATCTGCGCCGGATCCAGATGCCGAACGACTGGGAAGGCTATCCGCTGCGCAAGGATTATCCGCTGCGCGGACCGGCGCTCGAGAAGACGCCGCGGCCGGAGTTCGCGCTCAAGAGCAACCTCGTCGCCGGAACGCCGGCCTCGGGGAAGACCGCTGCAGCGCTCGCCAAACAGATTGCAAAGGCACGGGGGCAGAGTGGCGCTTAACGTCGAGCAGAGCGGGAACTCGATGATCCTCTCGCTCGGGCCGCAGCATCCTTCGACGCACGGCGTCCTGCAAGTGCTCACGCAAATCGAGGGAGAGACGATCGTGCGCGCCGATCCGGAGATCGGCTACCTGCACACCGGGATCGAGAAGTCGGCCGAGAACCTGTTTTGGACGCAAGCGTCGACGGTCATCGAGCGGATGGATTATCTCTCGCCGCTCACGAACGCGCTGTGTTACATCCTCGCGGTCGAGAAGCTGCTCGGCGTGACGGACCGGATCCCGGAGCGGGCGCAACAATTGCGCGTCATGCTCTCCGAGCTGTCGCGAATCGCGTCACACTGCGTGTGGCTCGGTACGGGAGGGATCGACCTTGGCGCGATCTCGCCGTTCTTCTACGCGTTCGACCTGCGCGAGAACATCCTCGACCTCTTCGAGGTCTCCGGCGGCGCCCGGATGCACCCGAACTACCTGCGAATCGGCGGGCTGCGCGAAGACATTCCGCAGGGCTTCCTCGACCGGCTCGACGAGCTAATCGCAAAATTTCCGGGACGGATGCGCGACCTGCGCAAGCTCTTGCAGAACAATCCGATCTTGCAAGACCGGATGGTCGACGTCGCGATCCTCGAGCCGGCGGACGCGCTCGCCTGGAACATCACGGGGCCGTCCCTGCGCGCGAGCGGGATCGCCTACGACGTCCGCAAGGCGTACCCGTATTCGGGCTACGAGCAGTACGACTTCGACGTCCCTACGCGCACCGAAGGCGACGCCTACGCGCGGTTTCTGGTGCGCCTCGATGAGATGGAACAAGCGATGCGGATTGTCGAGCAGGCTCGCCGCAAGCTCGTCGGTGGCTCGGTGATGATCGACGACACGAAGATCGCGCCGCCGCCGAAAGAGACGATCGCGCTTTCGATGGAGGCGTTGATCCACCACTTCAAGCTCGTCTCGGAGTCGTTCCGGGTTCCGCCCGGCGACGTCTACCAAGCGGTCGAAGGTCCGCGCGGCGAGCTCGGCTACTACCTCGTCTCGAACGGCGACAACCGGCCGTGGCGCGTTCGGACGCGTCCGCCGTCGATGTACAATCTGCAGGTGCTCAAGAAACTTGCGATCGGAGAGCTGATCGCCGACATGGTGGTCTGCATCGGCTCGCTCGATCCCGTCTTCGGCGAAGTCGACCGGTGACGGCAACCAGCTTCGAAGAGCTCGCGGCCGCGCTCAAGCCGGAAGCCGACGCGATCGTCGCGCAGTACGAGGACTCGCGCTCGGCGCTCCTCCCGCTCATCCACCGCTTTCAAGACGCGCAAGGCTACGTTTCGGCCGACGCGATGCGGACGACGGCGGAGTGGCTGGGGCTGAGCCTGGCGGTCGTCGAGTCGACCGTTTCCTTTTATACGCTGTTTTTCCGCAGGCCGGTCGGGCGCTATATGCTGCAGGTCTGTCGGAATCTTTCGTGCACGATGAACGGCGCCGGCGCGATCATGGAACGTTTTCGCGAACGTCTCGGCGTCGGCCACCTCGAGACGACCGAAGACGGCCTCTTTTCGTACGAGGAGGTCGAGTGCCTCGCCGCCTGCGACCGCGCGCCGTGCATGCAAGTGAACTTGGAGTTCGTCTACGATCTGACGCCGCAAGCGGTCGACGACATGGTCGCTGCGATCCGCGGCGGGACGTATCCGGTGAAGCCGCTCGCGCAAACCGAAGCGCCGGCGCGCTCGTGGCACGTTTCCAAAGATGCGGTCCCCCGGGTCCCGGGCGGACGCGACGTCCCCGATCCGAACGATCCGGGCGGGATCGGCGATCGCACCGGCGTCATCATGCTCGACCGCGTGGTCCGCGATCTTTCGCCGGACCGGACGCGCGAACGGCTCGTCAAGGACGGACGGGAGCTGCTCGAACGTGGACACTAGACCGGTTTTGATGAAGGGGATCGGCGAGGCCGACCTGCGCTCGATCGACGTCTACAAGAGCCGTGGCGGTTACGAGATGCTCGAGCGCGCCGTGAAGACGATGCAGCCCGCGCAAATCGTCGAGATCGTCTCGAAGTCGGGCTTGCGCGGACGCGGCGGCGCCGGATTCCCGACGGGCCGCAAGTGGCAGTTCTTGCCCGAAAACGGCGAGCCGCGCTACCTCGTCTGCAACTCCGACGAAGCGGAACCCGGGACGTTCAAGGACCGGATGCTCCTCGAAGAGACGCCGCACCAGATCATCGAGGGGATGTTGATCGGCGCATACGCGATCCGCTCGCATCACGCATTCATCTATATTCGCGGCGAGTTTCTCCGCGGCTACGAGATCTTTCGCGCCGCCGTCGAGCAAGCGCGCGCTGCCGGCTACATCGGCAAAGGGATTTGCGGAACCGACTACGACCTCGAACTCACGATCCATCGCGGCGCCGGCGCCTACATCTGCGGGGAAGAGACCGCGCTGTTGAACTCGCTGGAAGGAAAGCGCGGGGAGCCGCGGCTCAAGCCGCCGTTTCCGGCGATCAAGGGCCTTTACGGCAAGCCGACGGTCGTCAACAACTCGGAGACGCTCTCGTACTTGGCGCCGATCCTGCGCAACGGGGCGGAGTGGTTTGCGGGCGTCGGGACCGAACGGTCGACGGGCTACAAGATCGTCTCGATCAGCGGTCACGTCAAACGGCCCGGGAACTACGAGGTTCCGCTCGCGACGCCGATTCGCGTCTTGATCGACGAATGCGCCGGCGGGCTGCGCGACGGGCGCAAATTCATGGCGGTGCAACCCGGCGGCGGCAGCTCCGCGTGCCTCTTCGAAGAGCATCTCGATCTGCCGTACGACTACGAGTCGATGGCGAAGAACGGAACGATGCTCGGCTCGGGTGCGATGGTCGTCTTCGACGACACCACCGATTTCGTGCACGCCGCGCTCGCGCTCGTGCGCTTCTTCGCCCACGAGTCGTGCGGCCAGTGTACGCCGTGCCGCGAAGGCGGCCATTGGCTGGAGCAGATGCTGGAGCGCATCGTCCACGGCGATGGGCTCGAGAGCGATATCGACTTACTCAAGAGCGTCTCGCATCAGATCACCGGGCTGAACCTGTGCCCGCTCGGCGATTCGATCGAACCGTTTCTGAGCTCGGTCGTAAATCGCTTCGAAGATCAATTCCGCGCGTACGTCAAGGTTCCGGTGGCGAGCTAGTGGCCGAAACGAAGATGGCGACCGTCACGATCGACGGCGTCGAAGTGACGGTTCCCGCCGGGACGCTGCTGGTCGAGGCTGCGAAAGCGGTCGCAAAAGACATTCCGGTCTATTGCTATCACACAAAGCTCGGTCCGGCCGGGCTGTGCCGGATTTGTCTGGTCGAGATCGAGGGGATGCCGAAGCTGCAGATTGCGTGCAACACCGCGGTCACCGACGGCATGAAAGTCCACACGCAGAGCCAGAACGCCGACGAAGGCCGGCGTGCGGTCCTCGAGGTCTTGCTCTTGAATCATCCGCTCGACTGTCCGATCTGCGACAAGGGCGGCGAGTGCGATCTGCAAGATTTCTCGATGGCGTACGGTCAAGGCGCTTCGCGGCTCGCCGACCCCAAGATGCACAAACCGAAGGCCGTCGACCTCGGGCCGACGATCGTCCTCGACGAGGAGCGCTGCATCTTGTGCTTGCGGTGCGTCCGCTTCGACGACATCATCACCCAAGAAAAATCGCTGCGGACGGAGGATCGCGGCGCCCGCGCGATCATCGCAACCGAAACCGGCCGCCCCTATCGCTCGGACTTCAGCGGGAACGTGACCGAGCTCTGTCCGGTCGGCGCGTTGACCTCGAAGACCTACCGCTTCAAATCGCGGCCGTGGGACTTGCACCGCACGAAGTCGACCTGTCTGCAATGCAGCGTCGGCTGTGGGATCAACATCGACGAGCGGCATCGCACCGTGCTCCGGACGATGTCGGTTCCGAGCGATAAGGTCTCGGACGGCTGGCTCTGCGACCGCGGGCGCTACAACATCGGATTCTACGACGACGCGCGCCGGATAACGACCCCGCTCCTCCACCGAGGGAACGAACGGATCCAAATCGGCTGGGACGACGCGATCGAAATGTGGTCGAGCGGGATCAAGAAAACGCTGGCAGAGCACGGTCCCGGCGCCGTCGGCGTGATCGGCGGCGGGCGGTTGTTGAACGAAGAAGCCTGGCTGCTGCAGCACGTTTTCCGCGCGGCCGGCGTTCCGAACGTCGACTGGCGCGCCGGCCGTCAACGGCAGGCGACGCCGGGTGCATTCGGCGGCACGTTCGAGGAGCTCGAAGAGGCTCAGGCGATCGTCTCGCTCGGACGGCCGCTCGAACGGATCGCGCCGATCGCCGACCTGCGGATTCGCAAAGCGGTCGCGCATCGCGGTGCGACGTTGATCTCGATCGGCGACGTTCCCGCCTCGTCGGCGGTCGCGCTCGCCGTCCGCGAGATTCGGATCCCGTCGTTCGACCGGCTCGCCGACGCATTGCCGGCGAGTGCCGAGCGGATTGCGTTCGTCTGGGGCGGCGTGCGCAAGCGGACCGGCGAGAATCTCGAACGCGCGCTCCAGAGCCTCGCATCGAAAACGCTGCGCGTCTACGTCCCGGGCGAGCAGCCGAACGCGCGTGGGGCGCAAGTGATGGGCTGCACGCCGCGTGAGGACGGGATGGACGTTCGCGCGATGCTCGAAGCGGCGCGCGACGGGAAGCTTCGCGCGCTGGCGATCTTCGGCGCGAATCCGCTGCGCTCGTATCCGGATCGCGCGCTCGTCGACGCGGCGCTTGCAAATCTGGAGTCCCTGGTCGTCGCCGATCTGTTTCCGACCGAGACGGCGGAGCGCGCAACGCTCGTTCTACCCGCATGCGGTCCGTTCGAGAAGACAGGGACGACGACGAACATGGTCGGCGAGCAGCTCACGGTCGAGGCCGGCCTCGAGCCGCCGGACGGCGCGCTCTCGGACCTTGCGATGCTCGTCGCGCTCGCCGACGCGCTCGGCGTTACGATCCCGGCGCCGCAGGCGATCGAGCGCGCCGCCCGCGCAGCGCTCGCAGCTCCCGCGCGCCCGGGGCTCGTCGACGCGTCGCTGTTCGGCGAGGACGATACCGCGAGCGATCCGGAAAGCTTGGTGTTCGACGGCGGCGGTACGGCCGCGTTCGACGAACGATTTGCGCCGTTGCGCTCGAAGCACGGA
>JAFAMS010000149.1 GCA_019233165.1 Vulcanimicrobiota bacterium
ACGCTATCCCTTGGACCGACGTAACCGACGATGCCGCACATATCCGCCCCTATGCGAGCGCGGTTACTTGATACCCTCGCGGGTGCGATGGTAGGCGATCTTGCCCTCGGCAATCTCGTCGAGCGCGATCGAAACGGCCTTGTTGGGATTGATGCTTTCTTTGTCCACCAGCGGCTCGCTCGCAAAGTACTCGCGCCGGTCGGTGGGGGGCTGTTGCTGCACGCGAATCCAGTTGTTCAACTGGCGCGCGCGTTTGGTGACGATGTTGACCAGGCTGAACTTGGAATCCGCGTGCGCGAGCAGCTTCTCCAAGTCGCCGAAGACGGATGATGCCATGATTACGTCGATTGTACTTTCTCTAAAGATTCGTCGCTATAACGATGTATTCGCAGGCGCTCGGCGTTGATGATGGCTTGTAAGTCGCCGACCGCGTCGTCCTGACGGTTTTGTTCGTTGACGACCAGGTAGTCGAACCTCCTGATGAAGGTCATTTCCCGATGCCCGATCTCCAGCCGCCGCGCGATCTCTTCATTGGTCTCGGTCCGGCGCGCCAGCAAGCGCTCGCGCAGATACGAGAACCGGTCGGGCACCAGGAAGATCAGCACCGCGTCCGGACAGGCCGTCTTGACGGCCAGCGCCCCGTTGACCTCCGGCTTGGCGACGACGTCGAAGCCCTCGGTCAACTGCCTTTGAATCGGCCCGCGCGGCGTGCCGTACAAGTTGCCCCCGTACTCTCTGGTTTCGAGCAACTCGCCGGCGCCGAGCCGGCGCTCGAACTCCTCGCGGTCGACGAAGAAGTAATGCTCACCGTCGCGCTCCCCCTCTCGGGGCTCGCGCGTCGTCATCGAGATCGAGTATCGCAGTCGCGGCACCCGCGCAATCAACGCTTCGACCAGCGTATCCTTGCCGGCACCGGAGGGTCCAGAGATTACGAAGAGCAGACCCGGCCCGGCGGTCACGCGAACTCCACGCAGAACAAAGAAGCTTCTGTTCATAGCGGAGGGACCTAACCCCTGGTAACCGACTGGCTGCTCGTACGACGGCTCGGCTACGAGCTGGAGACGCGGCTCCGCGGGGCGCGCGTCGGCGACGTCGGCCGGCTCGCCGACGGCCGCTTCGGCGTATTGCTTCGGCGGCACCGCGAGAGCCGGCTATTGGCCGTCGACCCGTTCGCGTCCCCGC
The DNA here is from genome assembly GCA_019233165.1 of Vulcanimicrobiota bacterium. Classification (GTDB taxonomy): domain Bacteria; phylum Vulcanimicrobiota; class Vulcanimicrobiia; order Vulcanimicrobiales; family Vulcanimicrobiaceae; genus JAFAMS01. Next base: position 1,183 of record JAFAMS010000149.1, read on the forward strand.
CGATCGTAACGGTCGAGAGCGGCGAGTTGGGAATCGCTGCCGAGCCGGGATTTGTCCGGGCTGCGGCTTCGACGCTCGGCGGGACGGTACTAACGCAGGTCCGGTCGCGCCGCGGTGACCGGCTTCTGAAGCTGACGTTCTCACTTCGCTCGCGCTTCGGCGTGGACGACGCGGCGGAACTGTTCTTGGAGCTCGTGCCGCGTTTCGGCAACATCATTCTGGTCAAGAGAGAGACGGTCGTGGCAGCCGCCAAAGAGTTCTCGCCTGCGGAAAACGGCCGGCGCAGCGTTCTAGCCGGACAGCTGTATGCGCCACCGCCGCTCCCTCCCGATGCGCCCCAAGTTCCCAAACTTATCGCTGCGACCGGGATCTCACGCGAAGCTCTCCTTGCGTTTGCCGAGAGCGACGCGCCGTTGCACGATCCGCTCTACGTCTATCGCCTGCAAGGGCGCCTGCTGCAAGCACACGTTGTCGCTTTGGACGGCTTCAGCGAGGCAATCTGCACGCGTGAGCCTTGCCTGGTGGACGTATTGGCAGAGCTGCGGCGGCAAAAGCACGAAGGTCTGGAACGCGATCGGCAGGAGCGGCTGAGGGCCGGCGTCTTGAAGCGCCTCGGCGAACGCGATCGTCACGTGCAAGCGGAATTGGCGGCGTTGGAGGGCCGGCGCCGCGATGCAGCGCAACGCGATACGCTACGGCTGGAAGGCGAGAGCATCTTCGCGACGCTTCACGCACTCACTCAAGACCAACGCGCGCAAGCCAAAGAGCGGGCCGCAAAACTCTTCGCCCGATATCGAAAGCTCGGCGCGGCGTTGCCGCACATCGAGCGGCGCGAGCGCGAACTGCGCTCTCAAGCAGTGGCGCTCGAAGCGTTGGGGTGGGAAGCCGAGCGCGTCGCGACCGAAGATCTGGCCGATCTGGACGCTACCGTTGCCGGACTCGGCCGCCGCGCGACACGTTCTACACCGCCCCGGCGGCGCCGAAAGCGGCCACCCTTCGA
>JAFAMS010000398.1 GCA_019233165.1 Vulcanimicrobiota bacterium
TGCGCTGGCATTGGCCGCGTTGCCGCTTGCGGCGCTCGGACAAGGCGCTGATTTCGGCAGCCCGCCGTCCGGCGAGTATCCGATTCTCTTCAACGACCATCACGTGTATGCGAAGCCCGATACGCTCCGGACGAATCGAGTGGTCGCGGCGCTCGTCCGCGGGGGGACGATTTTGGTGCCGCTGCGCTCGATGTTCGAGCAGATGGGGGCGACGGTCTCGTACGACGGCGCGACCAAAACCGTCGACGTCTCGAAGCCCGGTTCCGACGTAAAGGTAACGGTCGGAAAACCGGAGGTCACGATCAACGGCGAGGCACGTCCGCTCGACGTGCCGCCGATCATCTACAACGGCACGGTGCTCGTCCCGGTGCGCGTCATCTCGGAAGGGATGGGCGCGTACGTGCAGTGGGTCCCGGAGAAGAAGACCGTGGTCGTGCGATACGTTCCGCTCGCGACTCCTGCGCCGCCGCCTCCGCCGCCCGCGCCGACGGCAACGCCGGCTCCCCCGCCGCCACCTCAAACGCCGGCACCGACGCCGACCCCTTCACCGGCGCCGCCGTACTACGACAAGTTCATCGTCGGCGACTGGCAGCTCTACCCGCACATCTACAATGAATTCAATCCGGGCAACGTCTCGAACCAATCGTGGTCCGCGCGCGCGGGGATCGAGTATCCGGTGACGGCGGGGCTCACGCTGATGGCCGAAGGCGATTGGCGGCACTACCAGTACGTGCACCAAGCGAATCAACCGGTTCCGCTTCTCGGCGGTGCGTACGCGTGCCCGAATCCCGGCGGTACCGTCGGCTGCGTCACGACGCTGGGAGGGTTCACGCAGCTCTATGCGCCCCAATTCTTGGCGCGCGACGACGATCTCGACGGCCGGCTGGGGATTCGCATCATGCAGCCGCGCGTTTACATCGCCGGAAGCTATATCGGGTTCTGGAACAACTACGGCTATCCGCGCTTAGGCGGCGCGGGCGTCGGGCTCGAGAAGCTTCCCGATCTCAATCAAGCGCTCACGTGGTACGCGAGTTACTACTACTATCCGAGCGTCTCGGGGAACTTCAATTCGTACACGGTGAACGGAACGACGTATCCGGGCGGGACGCTGAGCTACTTCCTGCAACGCTACCAGGTCGGGTTCGATCTGACGTTCCGGCGCAATTTTCCGCTGTACTTCGACTTCGGCTATCAGGGAGAGAGCTGGGTCAACAAGTCCAACGCCCCGTCGAACAAAATGAACTTCGGGTTCTATACGGGGCTAGGGCTGCATTTCTAGATTGGATCGACGAAGCCGCGCGTGATCATCTCCTCGGCCTGAACGCGGGCCAACCGGAACTGCTCGGGGTCGCTCGGTTTCTCGGCTAAGAGCTTCGCAAGCTCTTCGTCGAAGAACCGGGTGACCTCGGCGCTCGTATGCATCCCGTGCCGGACGCGCTGCGCGATCATCAGCCGGTAGATGCGATCGGTCGCGAGATCTTCCATGTAGCCGTCGAGAAGACTCGCGCCAAGTCCGTTGAGGTAGCCGTGACGGTAGCGAATCACCGTTCGAACCGCCGCGCGCGTCCCCACTTCACTCGTCGTCCCCACGCCTTTCACCGACGGCCGTAAGTCGGGATGCTTGTTGGCGTCTGGGTGCCAGCGCCCGAGTTGGTTTGGGATCGGAAATTGCCCGACGGCGATCTCGTTCTGATCGGGATGGCCGGTCCATGCGCCATCCATCCCCGCGTTCGCTTCGTTCTTCTTGTCTTCGGCCAGAACTTTGAGCGCGCGTGCGTTGAGCTCCGGATTCGCCCGATCCGGGAAGAGGGCGGTCATCCCGCCGATCGCGAGCATCCCGTGCCGATGCGTGACCTCCGGAATCAGCTCCCGAAGGTGCTGGAAGAACGCAACGTTGTGCGGGATCGTGTTCCGATCGGGCAGGACCCAGGCCGGATCGTTCAGCGTGAAATCGATCAGGCTCGCCATGTAGTCCCAGCGCCCGAGGTTCAGGCCGACCAGATGGTCGCGCAGGTTGTACGCAAACTCTTCGAGCTGGAACGCGAGCGGATGCGCTTCGACGAGCGCCATGCATTTGATCGCGTCGCGGGGCCGGCCTTTTGCCTGCGCGACCGCGGCGAAGACGTCGCGCCACCACAGCGCTTCCTCGGCCGACTCGGATTTCGGGATATAGATCGCAAGCGGATGGCGCAGGC
>JAFAMS010000078.1 GCA_019233165.1 Vulcanimicrobiota bacterium
TTCCGAACACCAGGAACAGCCAGAGCACGATTCGGCTGCGGAGCGGCACCCCGAAGCGTCGCGCAAGCTCCCATCCCGCGGTTGCGGCGAGCGCGGCGAGGGCCCACGACAGGATCGTCTGATTCGTCTGCAGATGCCAAATCGCAACGAACGGGAGCAGGAGGACGGCCGGAAACGGCCCTTCGATGATATATCGTTCGCCGCGATAGAGCAGCGCGTCGATGTAGGGCGGCGTGTCGACGGCGACGGTCCGATGCAAGAACGCATCGGCGAGATAGACGTAGTTGTTGTACGGCGTCGCGTGCGGCCATGCGACAAACATCGCTGCGAACGTCAGCAGAAAGACCGCGACGCCGCCGAGCCAAGGCATTCTCGCCAGAGCGCCCACGGAGAAAGGCGGTTCGACGGAGGCGTGCAACTACTCCGCTTCATGGTTGTCGCGCGCCGGGTGATCGTCGCAGAGCCCTTTGCAGAGAGCGGCCTGGCCGTGCTGCGCGAAGCCGGGATCGAGGTCGATTCGCTCGTCGGCAAGCCGCGCGATGCGTTGATCGTCGCACTCGAAGGCGCGGACGGTCTGATCGTTCGTTCGGAGACGCGCGTCGATCGCGAGCTCCTCGCCGCAGGACGCAGGCTCGTCGCCGTCGCGCGCGCCGGCGTCGGTGTCGATGCGATCGACGTCGACGCCGCGACGCAGGCCGGGATCGTCGTGCTCAATACGCCGAGCGCCAACACGCTCGCCGCTACCGAGCAGACGTTCGCGCTGATGCTCGCGCTGATCCGTCACACCGTCGACGCCGCGCTGTCGCTGCGCGAGGGACGCTGGGACCGGCGGTCGTTCGTGGGAACGGAGCTGTACGGAAAGACGCTCGGGATCGTCGGACTGGGCCGGATCGGCGCCAACGTGGCCCAACGCGCCAAAGCGTTCGGGATGAAAATCATCGCGCACGATCCGTTCATCACGCAGGCGCGCGCCGACGCATTCGACGCAACGCTCCTCACCCTCGAAGAGCTGCTCCAACGTTCGGATATCGTAACGCTGCACATGGCGCTCGGCGAGCGAACCCGCGGTCTGATTCGCCGCCGCGAGCTCGACCTGCTACGACCGCACGCGTACCTCATCAACTGCGCGCGCGGAGGACTGATCGACGAAGAAGATCTGCTCGCGGCGCTCGACGCGGGAAAGCTCGCCGGTGCCGGGATCGACGTCGTCGCGCAGGAGCCTCCGCCTCCGGGCGGTACCGGAGCGCGTCTGCACCGCCATCCGAAAGTCGTCTCGACACCGCACCTCGGGGGCTCGACGGTCGAGGCGCTCGAGCGAATCGCCGTCGAGCTCGCGCAAGATCTCGCCCGCGTTCTGCTCGGCAGCCCGGCGGCGGGGGCCGTCAACGCTCCGACGTTCGGCGGCGCGGAAGGCGAGCGGATGCGCCCGTTCGTCGAGACGGCATACCGCATGGGCCGCTTTTATCCGCAGTACGCGCGACCGGCATCGCTGCCGACGTTTGCCTTCGTCGCCGAAGGCGAACTTTCGAACCTCAGTCCGGAACCGCTCGTCACCTCGTTCCTCTCGGGGTTGTTGCAAGGGACGACGGATCGGCGCGTCACGATCGTGAACGCGCGCACGATCGCGGAAGAGCTCGGAGTTCGGATCGAAGCACGAACCGAGACGCGCGGCTCGTCGGCATACGCAGCGACGCTGCGCGTTCACGCCGGCCCGACGACGATCGTCGGAACGGTAGCGGGCGGCTCGCCGCGGATCGTCGAGCTCGACGGGTTCGAAATCGATGCGATCCCGATCGGCGGGATGGTGATCACCAAACACCGCGACGTCCCGGGGATGATCGGAAAGGTCGGTACGATCCTCGGCGACGCGGACGTCAACATCTCGACGATGCAAGTCTCGCGGACGCAAGATGCCGGCGGCGACGCGATCATGGTTCTCGGCGTCGACCGGCGCGCGCCCGACGACGCGCTCGAACGGCTTGGCGCGATCCAGGGGATCAGCGCGGTCCACGCGATCGAGATCTAGGATGCTCGCGCTCGTCGCGCGCCACGGCGAGACGACGTGGAACGTCGAGGGCCGGTATCAAGGCCGCCGCGAATCCCAGCTCTCACCGCTCGGGATGCGGCAAGGCGCGGCGCTCGCCGACGCGCTCGCCGTGGAGCAGCCGCCGATCGAACGGATCGTCTCCAGCCCGCTCGTGCGCTGCACCGCGACCGCGCAATTCGTCGCCGACCGCTTGCGACTGCCCGTCGAGACGGATCCTCGCCTCATCGAAATCGGCCACGGCGATTGGGAAGGGCGCCTCCGCGACGAGATCGCGCGCGACGATCCGCGCGGGTGGTATCTGTGGAAGAACGAGCCGACGAAGATCGTCTTCTCGGAAGGCGATTCGCTGCACGAGGTCGCCGCACGGTGGCGCGCGTTCGCCGCGGAAGCGCTAGCTGTTCCGACGCTCGTCGTCACGCACGATGCGGTGGTCCGAACCGCGATCGTCCTCGCGCAGGGCGGCTCGCTCGAACGCATTTGGGAGGTGCGCATGGAGAATGCGGCCTACGCGCGCTTTGACGCCGAGCCCGGGGGCTGGCGCCTCCTCCAACCGCTCGTCACCGGGCACCTCGAGGCCGCCGGCGTTCGCGCCGACGTTACGACGCAGGCGCTGTAAGCGGCGCGAATCGCGTCTTCGCGACGAGGTCGTCGCGAACGAAAAACGCGCTGGTTCCCTGACGTTCGATTCCGATCAGCCGGTAGCCGCACGACTCTGCAAGCGCCTGCGGCGGTTTGGCACCGGGCGTCACGACGACTTGCGGGCGAAACGCTCCGAAGCGCGCCCACGCCGCATCGCTCTCGGGCCCGAGCACAAGCAACTCGAATTCGTTGGGGACGCCGCACTTCCCGAGCTGCGTCGCAAAGTCGGCGTATCCGGCGCTATCGCCTTCCATCACCGCGCCGCGCCATCCGAGGGAGCGCGTGAGAAAGAGTGTGACCGTGTGTTCGCCGCCCGCAGGTACGCATTCGACGAAGGTGGGATCGGCCGGCGCGAGCCTGCGGAAAAGCTCGAGCAAGATTCCGTCCTCGCCTCCCGGCGACGCGATTTTCAGCTCGAAGCGCGTTAGCTCGCCCGGCGGAACGCTCCGCCCGGCCGAGCGCGGGACGATCCCGGCGAGCGCGCGCAGGCGCTCGAGCGCGCGCGCTGCGCCATGCTCCCACGTCCAACCGGCACGCGCGATCTCCGCACCGCGCGCGCCCATCGCGCGCGCTTCGTCGGGATTGCCGTAGAGCCGTTGCATCGCCGCAACGAGCTGCGTCTCGGACGGCTCGAGCAAGAACGCTTCGTCGACGAGCTCGAGGCCGGCGTAGGCCTTGCCGAGCTTCACCGGCGACGCATCGAGATAGAGCGTGGTTTCGGGCGTCGTGAATTCGTCGCTCGCACCGCCGCGCGTTGCGATCGTCGCGATCCCGCTCGCCATCGCCTCGAGGATCGGTAGCCCAAAGCCTTCCCCGCGATACGGAGCGACGAGAGCCGTCGCGGCCCGGTAGAGATCGGCAAGCGCGACATCGCTGTAGACGGTGTCGATGTAGACGATCGGCGGCAGATCGGTGCGGCGGCTGAGCGCCAAGACGTGATCGCGCAGCCGGGTGCTCGTGCTCGAGCCTTTCTCGCCGAAATCTTTCACGACGAGCACGACGTTGTCGCCGGGTTTGAACGCCGCCACGTACGCGTTGACCGCGACGTCGACGCCTTTGCGCGCGATCGTGTCGCCGACGTACAGAAAGACGCAGCGGTCTTTGAGGCGGGCCGACTTCGGCGGCCTTCCCGGACTGAACGTCTGGGGATCGTAGCCGAGCGGGACGACGGCGATTCGCTCTTCGGGGACGCCGGCGCGCGCGTACGTCGAGGCGACGAACGAACTGTAGCACCACACCTCGTCGGCGAGTTCGCGCGCCTGCTCGGCCCACGCCGACGGCAAACTCCCGTATTCCCACGGCTGCATATGCACGTACGCGCCGGCGCGCACGTGCGGAAAGACGGCGGGCCAGCGATGCCGGATCGTGACGTCGGGATCGGGATCGAATCGGCGCGTCCGCGCTGCTTGCAGTAACTCGTCGGACGAAGTCCCGGCAATCTGCGCGACCGTCGGTTCGGCGAGGATTCCGAGGTCGATCTCGGCGCATCGCGCCAGCGCGCCGAAGAGCCCACGGTTGACGCGCGCCAGCGAGGATTCGATCAAGAAATCGCCGGTGACCTCGACGCGAATCGCCATCGAATCAGCCCGCCGCCGGACGCGGCAGCGCGAACGTCGACGACGGCAACGACGGGAAGAATTGGTAGCGCCCCCACGAGATCCGCTCGGTCTGGAGTTTGCCGCGGACGTCGGCGCGGGCGTTCGCGCTCAGCGGCATCCAATAGCGATCCGCCTTCGCATACACGATCGTTCCGGTCCCTACGACCCCGCCGCTCTCGGTCCGAAAGGCGACGCGGCGCGGCAAGAACGCGGCCCCGTCGATCGTCACCTGCGTCACCGCGTACGTCCCGGGGACGTGCGGCGCGGTTCGGAAGACGTAATCGACGTGCCGTCCCGCTTTTACGGTGCCGACGTACGAAAACGCGTACGCATCCGGACTCGGCGCAATCGTCGCGACCGCGTAGCGGTCCCGGCGACGCGTGAAGATGCGCACTTGCGGCCGCAGAAACTTCTCCCCGTTGAGGCTCAGGATCTCGTCGCGCTCGTTCGAGGCCTCGCGATACACGCGATGATGGCGGACCTGCGGGCGCTCGCCTTGATGCTCGAAGTCGTACTCGAAGGTGTACGCGGCGGGTGCCCGGACCGAAGCGAGTGCGGTTGCGTACGCGGCGAGGACTTGATGGGGATCGAGCGCCGCAGCGAGCGCCAGCGCTGCGATCAGCGTTTTGCTCCGTTCGAACCGATCGCTTCGCGGATCGCGGCGACGGCGTTTGCGGCGCCGCTCGGATCGGTCCCACCGCCTTGGGCTTGGGTCGCAGCCCCGCCCCCCTTACCGGCGACGTGCGGCGCGGCGACTTTGAGCAAGTTCCCGGCGTTGATCCCACGCTTCGTCAAGTCGTCGCTGACGTTCACGAGGAGCGATACCTTCTCGCCTTCGATCCCTACGAGCGCGACGACGCCGCTATGCAGCCGCGCGCGAATCGCGCCCGCGAGCGAGCGCAGCGCATCGCCGGTCGCCTCCGTGACGATCTCGGCGACGACCGGAACGTCGCCGACGCGCTGCGCGCGGTCGACGAGCTGCTGCGCTTCGCCGGCGGCCAACCGCGCTTTGATCTCGGCGAGTCCCTTGTGCAGCTCGCGGACCTCGGCTTGCAACCGCGAGACGCGCTCGATCACTTCATCCGGCTTCGTCGAAAGCCGCTCGGAGAGCGTCCCGACGACGTCTTGCGTCCCGAGCGCGTAAGCCTCGGCCGCCTTCGAGACGACCGACTCGATCCGCCGTATCCCACTCCCGATCGACGACTCGGTAAGGATCAAGAACATTCCCAGCTCGCCGGTCGTGTGCGCGTGCGTCCCGCCGCAAAACTCGATCGAAGGGCCGGCTTGGACGACGCGGACGAGCTCGCCGTATTTCTCGCCGGCCATCGTCAGCGCCCCGGTTTGCTTGGCATCTTCGATCGGGAGCTCGCGCGTAACCAAGTGATGATCGCCGCGGATCATCTCGTTGACGCGGTTGACGACCGCCGTCTTCTGCTCGCCGGTGAGCGCGCCGCCGGGCCAGCGAAAATCGAAACGCATCCGATCGATCCCAACCCACGAGCCGGCTTGTACGACCTCGTCGCCGAGCACGTCTTTGAGCGCGCGCTGCAAGAGATGCGCCGAGGTATGATGGCGCCGAATCTCCTCGCGCCAGAGCGGGTCGACGGCGGTATGGACTCGCTCGCCGCGGCGCAGCACGCCCTCGCGCAGCGTCCCGTGGTGCGCGATCGCATCGCCGACGAACTGCGTGTCGACGACCTCGAAGGTCGCACCGCCGCCGGCGATCGTCCCGCGATCCCCGATCTGGCCGCCTTTTTCGGCATAGAACGACGTGTGGTCGAGGACGATCTGCGCGGTCTCGCCGGCGATCAGCTCGTCGACCGGAGTCCCGTCGCGCAGGATCATCACGATCTCGCCGTCGCTTTCGAGCGAAGTGTAGCCGTGAAAGACGCTCACCATGCTGGGAAGATCGCTAACGCTCACGACCGCGCGCTTCGAGGCCGCATCGGCGCGCGCTCTTTCGCGCTGCTGTTCCATCGCCGCATCGAAGCTTTCCAAGTCGACCGCGACCCCGCGCTCCATCGCGATCTCGCGCGTCAACTCGAGCGGGAAACCATAGGTGTCGTGGAGCGTGAACGCGTCGGTTCCGGTGATCAGCCGCGTGCAGTCGCCGATTGCCTCTTCGATGAGGTTCGAAAGCATCTCGTTGCCGCGGTCGAGCGTCTTGGTGAAGTTCTGCTCTTCCCGCCGCAAGGTTTGCTGGATCTCCTCGAGACGCTCGCGGAGCGCGGGAT
>JAFAMS010000130.1 GCA_019233165.1 Vulcanimicrobiota bacterium
AAGGCGGTTTATTCATGGGGATGCTCAACGTCGGCCTGGGCATGGCGTTCGGCGGCCGCGGTTTCGGCCTGCGCGACCGCCTGGAAGGGAAGCCCGGGTATTCGCGGATGCGCAAGAAGAGCGAACGGAGCGGACCGCCGATCGAGCGCGTCGTCCCCGACAACGTGCTGACGTTCGATAAAGTCACCGACGTCTTCAACTCCGGAACGACGCACGACGAGGACCAGCCCTGCCACCTCCACGTCGCCGACACGACGATCTGCGCCGAGCGCTGCACCCGCGAATACGGAAATCCGTGCCAATATTTTTGTCCGGCGGCCGTTTACGAGCCGCTCTTCGAGCTCAAGGGTGCGAACGGGCAAGGCGAGCGAGTCGAAGGCCGCTTGCAGATCAACTTCTCGAACTGCGTCCACTGCAAGACGTGCGATATCATGGACCCCTACCAAATCATCACTTGGGTCCCGCCCCAAGGCGGAGAGGGACCGGTCTACACCGGGCTGTAGGCTCCCGGCGCATGAAGACGCTCGTCAACGGGGAGGAACGCGAGTTTGCCGCCGGAGCGACGCTCGCCGAGATCCTCGAGCAACTCGGGATTCGAGAAGAACGCGGGATCGCGGTCGCAGTGAACGATGCAGTCGTTCCGCGCGCCGACCATCGCCGCTTCCATCCGCGCGACGGGGACGCAATCGAGATCATTCACGCCGTCGGAGGCGGCTAGAGAAGGCGACGATGCAGGATCAGGCACTGAAGATCGGCACCCACGAGTTCACGTCCCGGCTGATCGTCGGGACGGGCAAGTATCCGAACCTCGATATCATGCGCGAAGCGCATCGCGCCTCCGGCGCGCAGCTCGTGACGGTCGCGATCCGTCGCATCCATCTCGACGACCCCACCGGGAAGACGCTGATCGACTACATCGATCGATCCGTCTACCAGATTTTGCCGAACACCGCCGGTTGCTACAACGCGAAGGAAGCGATCGTCACCGCCCGGCTCGCACGCGAAGCGCTCGGCACCGACTTGATCAAGCTCGAAGTCATCGGCGACAACGAAACGTTGTATCCCGACACGCGCGAGACGCTGATCGCGGCCGAAGCGCTGGTCAAAGACGGCTTCACGGTGCTGCCGTACATCGTCGACGATCCGGTCGCGTGTCAACGGCTCGAAGCGCTCGGGTGTGCGGCGGTGATGCCGCTGGCGGCTCCGATCGGAAGCGGCCTGGGAGTTTGCAATCCCTATTCGATTCGTATCATCAAGGAGCGAGCGAAAGTCCCCGTGATCGTCGACGCAGGGGTCGGGACGGCGAGCGACGCGACGCTCGCAATGGAGCTCGGCATCGATGCGCTTTTGATGAACACGGGGATCGCCGCCGCGAAGGATCCGGTCTTGATGGCGCACGCGATGAAGCTGGCGGTCGAGGCCGGTCGCGCGGCATATCTCGCCGGCCGAATGCAGAAACGGCTCTACGCAAACGCGTCGAGTCCGATGGCCGACCTGATCGCAGTCGAAGCGAGAGGATCCTAGCGGCCTTTCCGCACCTCGACGAACCAGTGGACTTTCCCCGGTGGCTCGTCGGAGAGATGCGCCCACTTGCCGACGATCGCGTCGACTGCGACTTCTTCGGCACAGACGATCTCGAGCGGGCGCAAAACATCGAGCAAGGCATCCCGGTCGAAGTACGCGTGCGGGACGCCGATCTCGGCGCCCTCGCCGGGCGCGAAGGTGTGTGCATCGAGCTGGTCGCCGAAGCCGTAGCGCACGTCCTGAATCGAGCCGAAGGTCAGAAACGCCGGCGCCTCGGGGCGCAGGACGCGAGCCAGCTCGGCGATCCCCGACCGAATCTTCGCAGCCGTCCCGTGGAGATAGGCGTGCGTCGAGAGCGCTCCGTCGAGCTCCCGCGCCGCGAAGGGGAGCTGGGTGTACGGCTTTTCGTCCTCGACGGCGACGACGGTGAGTCCGGCCGCCGTGAGCGCGCGCGAATTCCGTCCGCTGCCGTCCCCGACGACGGCGACCGTCCTCCCCTTCCCGACGGTCTCGTAAAGCCGCCGCGCCAAGGGGTGCGCGGGCGCGAAAATGGCGGAGATGGGGTCCGACGAAGAAGGCTCAGCCATGGCTTCCCTGCCTCTCATTTTGGTCGTGGGCGGCGACGAGCTTGCCTTGCGCGTGACCGAAGAGTTGTGCGCGACGCAAGGTCATCGCGTCGCCTTGATGTGGAACCACGATCCGGAGCTGGCGAAGCAGATCGAACGTTTGGGCGCCCAGTTCTTGGGGTTCCCGCCCAACGACTTCGACGCGCTCCGTGCGGCAGGCGTCTCGGAAGCGGCATCGATCATGACGCTCTCCGACGACGACCGGCTCAACCTGCAAGTTGCCCTCAAAGCGCGCGACCTCAATCCGAACATTCGCGTCGTGCTGCGGCAATTCAATCGGCAACTCGGCCGTAAGATCGCGCAGAATCTTCCCGACTGTTCCGTCGTCTCGCTCTCCGGTCATGCGGCCGCGACGTTCGCCGCTTGCGCGATCGACCGCTCGGTGTTTTATGCGGTGCAGTTTCCCGATCTGGACGGCCCGCTCGTCGCCTTCGCCCGCCGGACCGCTTCGACGTTCGGCGCCTCGCTCGGACAGACGATCGCGCAGCTCGAGGCGACCCACGACATCCGCGTCGTCGGCTACAACGGGATCGATAGCTTCATCCCCGGGATCATCCCGCGACCCGACGACGAGCTCGTCATCTTCGGCGAGATCAAGACGCTCGAGAAGCTGGTCCCACAGCGGGAGGTCAAAGCCGAATCGAAGCCTTTCGCGGAGACCTCAGCCGAGTGGCGCCGCAACGCGCTGCTCTCGATGCGGCGAATCGATCCGATCATCCGTTCTATTTTGATCACGGTCGTTGCTCTGGTCGCCGTTTTCACCGTCTATTACTCGTTTGCGCTGCACAAGAACGCCGTAGTCTCGCTGTACTTCGTCCTCACCACGATGACCTCGACGGGGTACGGCGACATTACGCCGCTCGACGCCGGGCCGTTCCCGATGCTCTTGGCGAACGGCATGATGATCATCGGCGTCGCCTTTACCGGAATCTTCATCGCGTTCATGACGGAGCGGATCACGCGGGCGCAATACGTCGCGACGCGGGGCGTGCGAAAGATTCGCGACAAGGGACATATCATCGTCTGCGGCACGGGACAGGTCGGGACGCGCGTCATCGACTATTTGATCGATCTCCAGCAAAAAGTCGTCGTCGTCGACCCCGATCCCGATCCGACGATCGTCGACCGCGTGCGCAACCGGGACTTTGCGCTCCTGACAGGCGATGCGACCCGCGAGGAGGTCCTCGCCATGTGCAATTTGGCGAACGCGCACTCACTCGTCGCGCTCACCGGAAACGACACGGCGAACCTCGAGGTAGCGCTCGGTGCGCGCGTATTGAATCCCGATCTTTCCGTCGTGATGCGCGTGCAGGACGAAACGTTTGCCGGCTTGATCGAACATCAGTTCACGCTCGACCGAACGTTCTCGACCTCACAGCTCTCCGCACCGGGGTTTGCGGGTCTTTCGCGCTTCCCCGGGACCCGCGGTCGGATCGGCTACGGCGACGAGACGTATAACGTCGGCGAGCGGCTGCAAGGCGAGGTTCCGCAGCCGCCGCCGGCCCAGGACTGCATCCCGCTCTGCGTCTGGCGCGCTGGCGCGCTGGTCCTGATCGACGACTTCGAGCAGATGAAGCCGTACGACCGGCTCTTGTTCTTGGTCCCGCTGTCGCAGTTCAAGATGAAGCCTGCGGAGCCGAAGGAGGCCGAGATGGAACCGGCCGTGACAGGTTAAAGGGAGCCCGCTTGCTTAATATGCTTTCAAAGCTCGAGGGTTCTTCGTGCTAGCCGCAGGCGACCGCGTCCCGGACGCCGTCGCCAAAAACGAAGCCGGAGAGGAGGTGTCGCTCAACGCACTCGCGGCCGTTCGGACCGTGTTGTATTTCTACCCGAAAGCCGACACGCCCGGATGCACCAACGAGTCGCAACAATTTCGAGACCTTTATGCAAAGTTCAAAAAGAAGGGCGTCGAGGTCGTAGGCGTCAGCCGCGACGACGTCGCCGCCCAGCGGAAGTTCAGAGAGAAGTACGGACTTCCGTTTCACCTCCTGGCAGACACCGACTCGGCGATTTGCGACGGCTTCGGAGTAATCGTCGAAAAGAACATGTATGGAAAGAAGTCGCTCGGTATACAACGCTCCACGTTCGTTCTCCAGAACGGAAAGGTAGTCAAAGCCTGGCCGAAAGTCTCGGTCGAGGGCCACGCCGCAGAGGTGTTGGCATCGCTCAGCTAGCGCGGCTCGCCCTCACGGTCCTCGGATCGAGCTCTTCGATCCCGCGGCCCTCGCGAGCGTGCAGTTCGTATCTCATATCGGGCGGCGAGCAGTCGGTCATTTTCGACATGGGCTCGGGCTCGTTCGCGAACATGCGCGAGCATCTCGACTACGACTTGATCGATCACATCGTGATCAGCCACATGCACGCCGATCACTTCTTCGACGTCATTCCGCTCCGCTACGCTCTCTTGTACGGTCCGCGCAAGCGCGAAACGAAAGTGAAGCTGTGGCTACCGCCGGGCGGTGAGACGCAGCTACGCGAGCTCTGCGCGTCGTTTGCCGACGAAGGCGCGGGCGATTTCCTCAAGGTCTTCGAGATCGGAACCTACGACCCGAAGCGCTCCCTGCGCCTCGCCGACGCGACGATCTCCTTTTGCCCGACCCGGCACTACATCCCGACCTTCGCGCTCCGCTACGAAAACGAAGGCACGATCATCACCTACTCGGCCGACACCGCACCCGACGAAAACGTCGCCAAGCACGCCGACGACAGCAAGCTCTTCATCTGCGAAGCCACGCTGACCGCCAACGAGGTCGAACACGGGATGCGCGGCCACTCCTCCGCCCGCGAAGCCGCCGAGATGGCCCGCAAAGCCGGCGTCGAGCACCTCCTCCTCTCGCACTATCCGTCCGAAGCGACGCAAGAAGAACTCATCCTCCACGCACGGAGCGTCTTCAACGGCAAGATAACCGTCGCGGACGACCACGCTCGAATGGCACTCTAGCCGCCTTTTTTCCGCACGTTGCCGGGCAGTGCGGGGCGTCGACATTCCGCTAGGGAGACGCCACGCGTTTTTCCTCGTGGAAAACGCGCAGCTTGACGACTTTCGCGCTCCCGCCATCCTGGCTCCGCGCGAAAGCTCGACACTCCTACGCGGAACGTCGCCACCCCGCACCGCCCTCGATTGGAGAAGAAGTGGAAGACTTACGTCGATTCGCGGTTG
>JAFAMS010000376.1 GCA_019233165.1 Vulcanimicrobiota bacterium
CAATCCGCCGGAGTCCGTCAGCACGAACCGCGACCGGCGAACTGCTTGCACGAGATCGATGTAGTCGAGCGGGGCAACCAAGCGCACGCCCTTGACCCCCCGTAGACGGGCGCGCGCCACCGGCGCGACCATCGGCGAAGGATGAACCGGCCAGAGAACTTGGGGACGCTCGGGCAGCTCCACGATCCGCGCGACGGCCTCGCAGATCCCCGGCATCGCTTCGTGGTTCTCGCGGCGGTGCGCCGTCATGAAAATCAGCGGACGGTCCGGACTGAATTTGTCGAGCTCGGCGTACGCGGGCGCCGGCTTGCGGCTTGCTTCGAGAAACGCATCGACGACGGTGTTTCCGGTGACGATGACGTCGGCGGACGGCGTGTTCTCCGCTAAGAGGTTCAGCCGCGCTTGCTCGGTCGGCGCGAAGTGATAGTCCGCGATCCGCCCCGTCAAGCGCCGGTTCAGCTCTTCGGGGAACGGCTCCCAGTGCGTCGAGGTTCGCAGGCCGGCCTCGACGTGGCCGACCGGGATGCGGCGGTAAAATGCGGCGAGCGCGGCCGCGGTGCTCGTCGTCGTGTCGCCGTGGACGAGGACGACGTCGGGCTGCGCCTTCTCGAGTACCGGGTCCATCCCGCGCAAAACGCGACGCGTGACTTCGTTGATCGTCTGTCGCTCGTGCATCACGTTCAAATCGTAGTCGGGGACGATCTCGAAGAACTGCAAGAGCACGTCGAGCATCTGCCGGTGCTGCGCGGTCACGCAGACGAGCGGATCGATCGCAGGTCTTGCGGCTTGCATCGCGGCGACGACCGGCGCCATCTTGATGGTGTCCGGACGCGTCCCGAACACGGCCATGACGCGTAGCTTGCTCACCGTTAAAAGACCTTTGCGGCCGAGGTCAATGCCAGCGCGGTCGCGCCGAGGACGAAACACACTGCGTAGATGAGCAGCACCGCTTGGCGGACGTTGAGCCCGAACCGGAAGACGAGCTGATGGTGGAAATGCTCGCGGTCGGCCTCGGTAATCCGGCGGCCCGCGCGGGTCCGGCGGACGATCGTCGCCGCCGTGTCGACGATCGGAAGCGCGAGAACCAAGAGCGGCAAGAGCAGACTGATCGTCACCGCGCTCTTCGCATCGCCGATCACCGTCGCGGTCGCGAAAATGAAACCGATGAAGAGCGCGCCCGAATCGCCTAAGATGATTTTCGCGGGGTTGAAGTTGTAGGGAAGGAAGCCCACGACCGCCCCTACCAGCGCGATCAAGACGATCGCGACGACGGCGTGTCCCTTCGTGAGCGCGATCGCGAACAGGAAGGTTCCGGCGATCGCGGTGAGACCCGCCAGCAGCCCGTCCAGACCGTCGACGAAGTTGATCGCGTTCATCATCCCGATGTACCAAATCAACGTGAGCGAGATTTCGACCGCCGGCGGAAAGTCGATCCAGCGTCCGTGGTGGAACGGGTCGCCGATCCCGTGAATGCGAAAATCGGGGCCGTACAACATCAGGAGGAGCGCGACGATGATTTGCGCGGCGAACTTGAATCGCGGGCGCATCCCCATGATGTCGTCCCACAAGCCGACGCAGACGATCAGGGTGCCGCCGAAGAGCAGGCCGAGCAGCGCGTGCATCTCGACGACGCCGAACTTCCCTTTCGTGATCGCGATCCCGGCGGCGACGAAGAGCGCGAGCGCGAAGGCGAGGTAGACCGCGATCCCCCCGATCCGCGGCTTGGGAACCTCGTGCATGCGGCGTTCGCCGAGCTCGTCGACCATCCCGACGTGCGTCGCCAGCTTGCGAATGAAGGGCGTGATCGAGAGCCCGCCGGCGAGCGCGATCAAGAACGCGGTCGCCGAGAGCACCCACATCGACTTCACGACCCCACTCCTTCAAGTGTCGCAAACGGGACGAGCCGCACGCCGGCCTCGGCGAGAAGCTCGGTCGCAATCGCGTCGGGATATGCGGTCTCGAAAACGATCCTCCTGACGCCCGCGCTGATCAGCAGCTTCGAACAGTTCACGCAGGGCTGGTGCGTGCAGTAAGCGCTCGCACCTTCGAGGCTTACGCCGAAGAGCGCGGCCTGCACGATTGCGTTCGCCTCGGCATGCGTTACGCGCTGGCAGTGGTCGTTGACCAAGAGGCAGCCTACCTCGGTACAGTGAGCGACGCCCCGCGGGGCGCCGTTGTAACCGGTAGTGAGGATGCGGCGGTCCCGCGTCAGCACGCAACCGACGCTCGCTCTAGGACACGTCGCGCGCGTAGCCACCGTACGAGCGATGTCCATGAAGTACTCGTCCCACCCGGGTCGCATCGGTTGTTTGTTATTCGCGGTCGGGCGCAGGTTCACCCGGGCGCAGAATTGTCGGCACGCTGCTCGTGCTGCCGAACATGCGATCTCCGGCGTCGCCTAATCCTGGGACGATGTAGCCGTGGTCGTTCAGGCGCCGATCGAGTGCGGCCGTTACGATCCGGGAGGTCGGTTGCGCGCGTCTGACTTCTTCGACGCCCTCCGGGGCCGCGATGATGCAAATAAAGGTGATGTCCCGCGCCCCGCGTCCCGCTAAGACGTTCATCGCAGCCGCACCCGAGTGTCCCGTCGCGAGCATCGGATCGAGTAAGAAGACGTCGCGCTCCTCGAGATCGTCGGGAAGGTTCGCGTAATAGGGGATCGCGGCGAGCGTATGGGGATCGCGGTAGAACCCGAGGTGCGCGACGACGGCATCGTCGATCAGTGCGAGGAATCCGGGAAGCAAGCCTAACCCTGCACGAAGGATTGGTGCGACGACGGGGCGTCCCGCGAGCCGCTTCACCTCGGTCTCCTCGAGCGGCGTCTCGACGCGATCGGCGCGCAGCGTCAAGTGCGTCGTCGCTTCGTACGCGAGGTACTCGCCGATCTCTTCGACGAGCCGTCGAAAGATGAAGGTCGGCGTGGTCTTGTCGCGCAGGCGCGCTAGCCGATCGGCGACGGCAGGATGATCGACGATCGTAAGCGGTAGATGAGGAACGGCCACGCCGCCCCCTTTCCTGTTCGAAAGGCTCTTCCTCGTGATTCGTCGCTTCGCGTTCGCAACCACACTTGCCGTCGCGCTCCTCGCATCGCCGCTCGCCGCCGGCGCCGCCGCAAACGCAGCCGGCGTTACGGTTCTCTCCAGCGCGTTTGCAACGCCGCTGACCCTCGACTCGTTTTCCAGCCAGATCACGCCGCCGGTTACCCCGAGCGCGGTCGCGCAGGTCAACGCGTTCATCAAGTCGCTCGTCGCGAGCCTGGGCGATTTCGTCAGCGCAGCGCCGGCCGACGGCGACAATTATGCGCTCACGTTCAAGGACGGAACGGCTACCGCGTTGCTGCAGCTCGACGGACAGAACAAAATCGCGAACCTCTTCTTCCGCAACGCGACGGGTCCGAAGCTCACCACCGCCCTCAATCGGTTGTTCAAAGCGGATTTCGTGAACGACGCGTGGTTTGCGCCTTCGTTTCTAGCGCAAATCCCCGCGAACCAAGTCCAGGCGGTCCTCGCCCAGAACGTCGGTAAGTACGGCGCGTTCAAGTCGCTCGAAGCGACGAAGAACGGTTACGTCGTCCATTACGCGAACGCGGCCGTCCCGGTCCAGGCGTTCGTCGACGCCGCGGGCCGGTTCACGCTGCTGCAGTTCCCGCCGCCGAGCGGCTAAGGGACGTCGAAGCGCGAGGTAAGCTCGGCGACGCGCGCGCGCAGCGCCGATTGCTTCGCTTTGGTCTCGATGTCGTCGAGCGACTCGACGACGATCTTGCCGATCTCCCGCGCCTCGGCGACGCCCATTCCGCGGGTCGTGATCGCGGGCGTTCCAATTCGGATTCCGCTCGTCACCATCGGCTTCTGGGGATCGAACGGGATCGCGTTCTTGTTGACGGTGATTCGAATCTCGTCCAGATACTCTTCGACCGCTTTCCCGGTGAGTTTCTTGGGGCCGAGATCGACTAAGAGCAGGTGCGTATCGGTCCCGCCGCCGACGAGGCGGACGCCGCCGCGCTGCAGCTCCTCGCCGATCACCTGCGCGTTTTCGATGACGCGCTGCTGATACGTCTTGAACTCCGGCCGCAGCGCTTCCCCGAAGGCGACCGCCTTGGCCGCGATGATGTGCATGAACGGTCCGCCCTGAATCCCCGGAAAGACGCTCTTGTCGATCTCTTGCGCGCGCGAAGCTTTGGTCAGGATCAGCCCGCCGCGCGGACCGCGCAGCGTCTTGTGCGTCGTCGAGGTGACGTAGTCGGCGACCGGGACGGGCGAGGGATGGAGCCCCGTCGCGATGAGGCCGGCGATGTGCGCGACGTCGACCATGAAGACCGCGCCGACCTCGTCGGCGATCTCCCGGAACGGCGCGTACTCCATCGTGCGCGGATAGGCGCTCGCTCCGGCGATGATCAATTTCGGCTTGTGCTCACGAGCGAGGCGCCGCACGTCATCGTAATCGATCAGCTCGGTATCTTGGCGCACGCCGTACGCGAGCGCATTGTACAGTTTGCCGCTAAAACTGACCTTCGTTCCGTGCGTCAAGTGGCCGCCGTGCGCAAGCGACATGCCCAGTACGCTGTCGCCGGGTTGCAGCACCGC
>JAFAMS010000498.1 GCA_019233165.1 Vulcanimicrobiota bacterium
CGGCGTAGCCGCCCTCGCCGTCGATCGTCTCGCCGGCTTTCATCGCTTTTCGCGTCGCACAAACCGTTTCGCCGATCGGTCCGTAGGACGCCGTCCCGGTCGGCTCGCCGCGAAGGGCGACGCTGGCGATCGAGATGCCGATCTCGAGCCCAATGAGATGGTAAGGGCGCCATAACGCCGTGTACTTGCCGCTCGGATCGGTATGCATCCCGTACTCGCCGAAGCATCGTTGCGCGTACGTCGATTCGGATGTGAAGCAGACGAACACGCCGTAACGAATGTGGTCCGGGACGAGCTTCCCTTCGTCGTACAGGTAAGTCACGACGTCGAGAATCCCCTCTCGCTCGAGTAATCCGCCTTCGCTCTTCGGTCGCATCTTCGCAGCGAGCTCGCTCGTCCCGACCGGCGCGAAGGTCAACCCGCCTTCGGGGACTCCGAGTCCGGTCGCGTTTGCGATCGCGTTCATCTCGATCGCCGATTTCGTTCCGTCCAAGAACGAGTTGAACATCCGCGGATTGAATCCGCCGTGCGCGATCTGTTCGTCGGTGAAGCCGAAATACCGGAGCGCGGTATCCGGCGTGCTGTAACGCCACTTCGGCAAGTATTGGGTTCCCTTGCCGGCTGCGGTAACGGTGAAGCCGCACGTCCTCGCCCAGTCGATCATCTCGCAGATGATCGCGGGTTGGTCGCCGTAGGCGAGCGAGTAGATGACGCCGCACCGTTTCGCGTGCGCGTGCAGCATCGGACCGACGACCACGTCGGCTTCGACGGTGACCATGATCACATGATGGCCTTCATCCATCGCGACGAGGGCGTGGCGCGTCCCGGCTTCGACGTGACCGGTCACTTCGATCACGACGTCGACGTCGCAACGCGCGGCCAGCTCGCCGGCCGGGACGATTGCAGTCTTCCCGCTGCGCGCGATCGCATTCGCGCGGTCGACGGTCTCGGCGACCGCAAAGCGCTCCGGCTCCCAGTTCGCGCGCGCCGCCGCGTCGCGAGCCCGCTCGACGTCGAGGTCGGCGAGGGCGCAAAGGCGCACGCCTTTCATCAAACGCAGCTGCGCCAAGATCATCGTCCCGAATTTCCCGGCGCCGACTTGCGCGACGCGGATCGGGCGCCCGGCCTCTTCGCGAGCGGCCAGCATCCCAGCTAGATTCATAGAGTCCCTCCGGTCGAGGTCGGGGCTTTCGGGGGGCGAATCCGTGGTCCTCGATGGGGCTGCTGCTCGGCGCGATCGCCGACGATTTCACGGGCGCGACCGACCTGGCAAACACGCTGGTCCGCGGCGGGATGCGGACGATTCAGACGATCGGCGTGCCGCGAACCGGCCGGGCGTTCGACGACGCGGACGCGATCGTCGTCGCGCTCAAGAGCCGCTCGATCGAACCAGCCGAAGCGATATCGCTCTCGCTCGACGCGCTCGACGCGCTGCGCGCGCGCGGCGCAGGAAAATTTCTCTTCAAGTATTGCTCGACGTTCGATTCGACCGCGCGCGGAAATATCGGCCCGGTCGCCGACGCACTGCTCGCGCGGTTGGGCGCGCCGATGACGGTGTATTGCCCGGCATTCCCCGAGACCGGCAGGCGTGTGTTCAACGGCTATCTCTTCGTCGGCGACGTCTTGCTCTCCGAATCGGGGATGCAGAACCACCCCCTTACCCCGATGACCGATTCGAACTTGGTGCGCGTCCTCGGGGCTCAGACCGGCGGACGCGTCGGCAAAATCGATTTGGAGATCGTGCGCCGCGGCGAGGATGCGCTCCGTGCCGCGCTCGAGGAGCGCATCGCGGAGGGTTTTCGCCACGTGATCGTCGACGCCGCGGGCGAGGAAGATCTGCGCACGATCGGTTTGGGGACCGATCGCCTCCAGCTCATCACCGGCGGCTCCGGGATCGCGCTCGGCCTGCCGGAGCTCTTCGTGCGAGCCGGGTCGCTGCGCCCGAGCGCCGATGCCGACGTCCTTCCCCACGTCGACGGCCCGGTCGCCGTTCTCTCCGGCTCGTGTTCCCGGGCGACGCTCGCGCAGGTCGACTACATGCGCAGCCGCAGGCCGAGCTTCGTCCTCGATACCGCCGCCCTCGACCGGCCGCAAGAGCTCGTCGACGGCGCCCTCGCTTGGGCGGGCGCGCATTTGAGAGACGGGCCGATCTTGATCAGCGCCAGCGCGCCTCCCGAACAGGTCGCGACCACGCAAGCGCGCTTCGGCCGGGACGAATCCGGATCGCGGATCGAGGGGATCTTGGCCGCCGTCGCGCGCGGCTTGCGCGCCCGCGGCGTTCGCCGCTTCGTCGTCGCGGGCGGAGAGACGTCCGGGGCGGTCGTGCGGGAGCTCGGCGTCTCGGCGCTCCGGATCGGCAAGCAGATCGACCCCGGCGTCCCATGGACCGAGACGGTCGATTCGGCGCCGCTCGCGATCGCGCTGAAGTCGGGGAACTTCGGCGGCGAGGATTTCTTTATCAAGGCAGCCGAGTCGTCGCCGTGAACGAGAGCGAGGCGCGCGACGCGATCTGCCGGCTCGGCGCGGAGCTCTCCGCGCGCGGGCTCTCGCCCGGGACGTCGGGGAACATCAGCGTCGCGGTCGATGACGGGTTTCTCGTGACGCCGACCAACGCTTCGCTCGGCGCGCTCGCTCCGGCGCGGCTCGCGTCGCTCGACGCTTCCGGTGCGCACCGAAGCGGCGACGCTCCCACGAAGGAACGCTTCTTACACCTTGCCGTCTATCGGGCGCGGCCGCGTTGCGGCGCCGTCATTCACCTGCATTCGACGCACGCGGTCGGCTATTCGTGCCTCGATGGACTCGATCCGGACGACGCGCTGCGACCGATCACGCCGTACACGGTGATGCGCCTCGGTCGCGTCGCGCTCGTGCCGTACGTCCGTCCCGGAGACGAACGTCTCGGCGCGCTCGTCGGCGAGGCCGCGAGCGAACACCACGCAATCCTGCTCGCGAATCACGGCCCGGTCGTTGCCGGCGAATCGCTCTCGGCAGCGGCTGCGGCGATCGAAGAGCTCGAAGAGAGCGCGAAGCTGCACTTCCTGCTGGACGGTCATCCCGTCCGGTATTTGACAGGCGCTCAGGTCGACGAGCTGCGGGCGGTCTTCGCATCGTGATCAAGCTCGCGGCAAACCTCACGATGATGTTCAACGAGGTACCGTTCCTCGAGCGGTTCGAGGCGGCGTCGGCGTGCGGCTTCAAAGGCGTCGAGTATCTCTTCCCGTACGAGCATCCGGTCGAGCGCATCGCGTCCGCGCGTGAAGCGGCGGGCGTGCATCAAGCACTTTTCAACCTTCCGCCCGGCGATTGGAGCGCAGGCGAGCGCGGGATCGCGGCGCTCCCGGGGCGCGAAGAAGAGTTCGAGCGCTCGATCGAGCTCGCGCTCGAGTATGCGCTCGCACTCCGGACGCCGCGCGTGCACGTGATGTCCGGCCTGATCGGTGACAAGGATCCCACGGAGATGGAACGCACCTACCGGCGTAATCTTCGTGTTGCGGCGGAGCGCTTTGGGGAACGTGGGATCGAGATCGTGATCGAACCGATCAATCACCGCGACATTCCCCGGTACTACCTGCAGACGACCGCGCAGGCGTGCGCGACGATCGATGCAGTCGGGAGCGCGAACCTGAAACTGCAGCTCGATCTCTATCACTGTCAGATCACGGAAGGCGATCTCGTCCATCACGTCCGCGATCTCGCCGGCCGCTACAGCCACGTGCAGATCGCGGGGAATCCGGATCGGAACGAGCCGGATCGCGGCGAGGTCGACTACGCGTACGTCCTGCAGGCGCTCGACGCCGGCGGATACGACGGCTGGGTCGGCTGCGAGTACCGGCCGCGCGCGGGGACGCGCGAGGGGCTGGTATGGGCGGCTCCGTTCGGGATCTCGGGCTGATGGTCGTCCTCGACGGCAAACATCTCACGCTCGACGACGTCGAGGCGGTCGCGGTGCGCGGCGTCTCGGTTCGCGTCACACCGGAAGCCTTGGCGGCGGTCGCAGCAGCGCGCGGTGCGGTCGATCGTCAATTTGCACTCGGCGCGACGATCTACGGCGTCACGACGGGGTTCGGACGGATGGCCGACCTTACGATCGCTCCGGCCGAGACGGCGAAACTCCAGGAGAATCTCGTTCGAAGCCATGCCGCGGGCACCGGCGAGCCGATGAAGCTCGAGCACGTTCGCGCCGCAGGCGTTCTTCGCGTGAGCGCGCTCGCGTCCGGACACTCCGGGATCAAGCCGCAGACCCTCGATCTCCTCGTCGAGATCCTCAACCGGGGCGTGACGCCGGTCGTCCCGGCGCAAGGCTCGGTCGGTGCGAGCGGCGACCTTGCGCCCCTCGCGCACATGACCTTGACCTTGATCGGGGAAGGCGAAGCGTACTACCGCGGCGACCGGATGCCGAGCGCGGAAGCGTTGCGCCTGGCCGGACTGAAACCGATCGTCCTCGGAGCCAAAGAGGGGCTCTCGCTCGTGAACGGGACCGAGGTGATGACGGGTATCGCCGCGCTCTCGGTCCTGCGCGCCGAACGCCTCTGCGCCGCCGCCGACGTGATCGGCGCGCTCTCGCTCGAGGCGTTCTTGGGGACCGATCGCGTCTTCGACCGGCGCATCAACGCGCTCCGGCCGCATCCGGGCCAGGGACGCGTCGCCGATAATTTGCGCGCGCTCCTCGCCGATTCCGAGATCATGCAGTCGCATCGCGACTGCGGGCGCGTCCAGGATCCGTATTCCTTCCGCTGCATCCCGGTCGTACACGGCGCAGTTCGCGACACGGCGGCACACGTGCGGCGCGTCGTCGAGATCGAGTCCATCTCGGTCACCGACAACCCGCTGGTCTTTGCCGAAGACGACGAATTCCTCACCGGCGGAAACTTTCACGGGCAGCCGGTCTCGCTCGCGTGCGATCACCTCAAGTCCGCGATGGTGACGCTCGCAAGCATCAGCGAGCGTCGATTGTATCTCTTGCTCAACGGCGAGGAACGCGGATTGCCGCTCTTCCTTTCGCCGAAGCCCGGCTTGCAATCGGGTTTGATGCTCGCGCAATACACCGCCGCAGCGCTGGTCAGCGAGAGCAAGGGACTCGCGTTTCCGTCAAGCGCCGACTCGATCCCCACGTCGGCGGGACAAGAAGATCACGTCAGCATGGGGACGATCGCGGCGCGGACGCTCGACCGGATCCTCGAAAACGTCGAAGGCGTCTTGGCCTGCGAGCTCCTCGGTGCGCTCGTAGCGACCGACGTGCGGCGTCCGCTGCGTTCCGGGGTCGGGACTGCGGCGGCGTACGAGTGCGCCCGAGCGACGATCGCTCCGCTCGGCGACGACCGTCCGCTCGCGCCCGACATCACGGCGGGTCGGCGCTTGTTGCGCGAGAACGCTTTAGTCGAAGCCGCCCAGGCGGCAGTCGGAGGAGTAGTAAGACGATGAAGACGCGCGCGGCGATCTTGAGCGAGTTCGAGCTGCCACGGCCGTACGCTACGAGCCGTCCGCTTTCGATCGAAGAGATCGAGCTGGAGGAGCCTTCCTATGGCGAGGTGCTCGTGCGCGTCGAAAGCGCCGGCGTCTGCCACTCGGATCTCTCGACGATCGACGGAATCCTCACGAAGCCCGTGCCGATCGTCCTCGGCCACGAAGCCGCCGGCGTCGTCGAGCGAATCGGCCCCGGCGTCACGACGGTAAACGCCGGAGACAAGGTCGTCTTCTCGTTCGTCCCCACGTGCGGGAAGTGCACGCCGTGCGCGAGCGGGAAGCCCGCGCTCTGCGAGCCGGGGAACCGGGCAAACTTGGCCGCCGATCTGTTGCGCGGCGTACGCCGGTTTCGCCGCAACGGCGAGACCGTCGGTCACCATCTCGGCGTCAGCGGCTTCTCGGAGTATACCGTCGCCGCCGAGGAATCGCTGATCCGCGTCCCCGACGACGTGCCGATGGAGATCGCGGCGGTCTTCGGCTGCGCGGCGTTAACGGGCCTCGGCGCCGTCATTCACGCGGCGCGCGTCCTCCCGGGGACGAGCGTTGCGATCTTCGGTGCGGGCGGCGTCGGGTTGATGACGCTGCTCGGGGCGCAGCTCGTTGCGGCGACGCCGATCATCGTCGTCGATCCGGTCGAGTCGAAGCGGAAGAAGGCGCTCGAGCTCGGCGCGAGCGCCGCGCTCGACCCTACGAACGTCGATCCCGTGCAGGCGATCCTCGAGCTCACCGGCGGTGCGGGCGTCGACTACGCTTTCGAAGTCTCGGGCGTCGCCCGGGCGTTCGAGCAAGCCGCGTCCGCGATCGCTGCGGGGGGGTTGATGGTCGCGGTCGGGATCCCGCGGCGCTCCGACGGCGCGCAAATCTCGCCGGCGATGCTGGTCTTGCGGGATCGAACGCTGCGCGGTGCGTTCATGAGCTCGGCGGTTCCGCGGCGTGACATCCCGCGCTACGTCGCACTCTGGAAAGCCGGAAAGCTCCCGGTCGAAAAGCTGGTGAGCGGGACCGTCGGTCTCGAGGGCTTGAACGAAGCGATGGATGCGCTCGCCTCGGGTACGTCGCTGCGGACGATGGTCTGTCCGCACGTGATGGCCGCGCGGTAATGACGAGCGCGACGACTTCGCGCACCGTCCGCGCACCGCGCGGGAACATCCTCTCGGCGAAGAGTTGGCTCACGGAAGCGCCGCTGCGAATGTTGATGAACAATCTCGACCCCGAAGTCGCCGAACGCCCCGACGAGCTGATCGTCTACGGCGGAACCGGGAAAGCGGCTCGAAACTGGGCGGCTTTCGATGCAATCGTCGCCGCGCTGCGCAAACTCGAAGCCGACGAGACCCTTCTGATTCAATCCGGGAAGCCGGTCGGCGTGCTGAAGACCCACGCCGACGCGCCTCGCGTTTTGATTGCGAACTCCAACCTCGTCGCCCACTGGGCCACGCGGGACGTCTTCGACGAGCTCGATCGTAAAGGTCTGATCATGTATGGGCAGATGACGGCCGGCTCGTGGATCTACATCGGTTCCCAAGGGATCGTGCAGGGGACGTACGAGACGTTCGCCGAGATGGGCCGCCGGCATTACGAAGGCGACCTTTCCGGGCGCTGGATCTTGACGGCGGGTCTTGGAGGGATGGGCGGGGCGCAGCCGCTCGCCGCGACGATGGCGGGGGCGTCGATCCTCTGCGTCGAGTGCGATCCGGCTCGCATCGCGCGGCGTCTGGAAACGCGCTATCTCGACATTCGCGCCGACTCCCTCGACGACGCGCTCGCGCGGATCCGTGAAGCGTGCGCGGCGAAGCGTGCCCTCTCCGTCGGCTTGCTGGGCAACGCAGCGGAGATCTTTCCGGAGCTCGTGCGCCGCGGCGTCAAACCCGACATCGTCACGGACCAGACGAGCGCGCACGATCCGCGCAATGGGTATCTTCCGGCCGGTTGGAGCCTCGAGCACGCCGCGGCGATGCGGTCGCGCGATCCCTCCGCGGTCGAACGCGCCGCCAAAGAGTCGATGCGGATTCACGTCGGCGCGATGCTCGCGTTCCATCGCATGGGGATCCCGACCGTCGACTACGGGAACAATCTGCGACAGATGGCGTTCGAAGCCGGCGAACGGGAAGCGTTTGCGTACCCCGGTTTTGTTCCCGCATATATTCGTCCGCTGTTCTGCCGCGGAAAAGGACCGTTCCGGTGGGCGGCGCTCTCCGGCGACCCCGCCGACATCTACAAGACCGACGCGAAAGTGAAAGAGCTGTTCCCGCACGACGCGCAGCTGGGGCACTGGCTCGACATGGCGCGCGAGCGCATCCGTCTTCAGGGATTGCCGGCGCGGATCTGCTGGCTCGGTTTAGGAGAACGGGCACGCGCCGGACTCGCCTTCAACGCAATGGTCGCGCGCGGTGAGCTCAAGGCGCCGGTCGCAATCGGCCGCGACCATCTCGACGCCGGTTCGGTCGCGAGCCCAAACCGGGAGACCGAAGGGATGCGCGACGGCTCCGACGCGATCGCCGACTGGCCGATGCTCAACGCGCTGCTCAATTGCGCGAGCGGTGCGACGTGGGTCAGCATCCATCACGGCGGCGGGACCGGAATCGGATTCTCGCAGCATGCGGGGATGGTCGTCGTCTGCGACGGCACCGACGCCGCGGCCCGCCGTATCGAACGCGTCCTCACAAACGATCCGGCGAGCGGCGTCCTTCGACACGCCGATGCGGGATACGAAGAGGCCCTCGCGTGCGCCGACGAGTTCGGGCTTGAGATCCCCGGTTAACGCAAGCGCGTACGAGCGGTTCCGCGCGTTACACGAGCGCAAAGAGGCGTTCGTCATGCCGAACGCGTGGGACGGCGCCTCGGCTGCACTGCTCAAACGCGAGGGGTTCGAGGCGCTGGGCAGCACGTCGGCGGGGATCGCGTTCGCGCTCGGACGCCAAGACGGGATCCACGCCGTCTCGCGAGACGAAGCAATCCAAAACGCGGTCCTCCTCTCGAAGGTGTCGACGCTCCCGGTGAACGCGGACCTCGAGGACGGATTCGGGCCGGATCCGGACGATTGCGTCGCAACGGTCTTCGATGCGATCGCCGCCGGGCTCGCCGGAATTGGAATCGAAGACACGACGGCGAATCCCGACCGGCCGCTGCACGCGTTCGATCGCGCGGTTGCGCGGATTCGCGCCGCCGCCGCAGCGGCGCGGGGACGGATTCTGCTCACGGGCCGCACCGATAACTTCTTGCTAGGGAATCCCGACCTCGACGATACGGTGCGCAGGCTCGTCGCTTTCGCCGAGGCGGGAGCCGACGTCTTGTACGCGCCCGGGTTGCCGACGCTCGATGCGATTGCGACCGTCGTGCGCGCGGTCGCACCGAAACCCGTGAACGTGCTGATCGGGCCGGCGAGCGGGGCGGTCCGGCTGAGCGAGCTCAGCGCCCTCGGCGTGCGCCGCGTCAGCGTCGGCGGCGCGCTCTATCGCAATGCGATGGCGGCGCTCGTCTCCTCGGCGAAGGGGTTGCGTGCCGGCGAGATGACCGCTGCGACCGGCGGCATCCCGTTCGTCGAGCTTACTGCGCTCTTCGGCTAAGGGTTAAGAGCGCGCCGTCGACGCTCTCGGAGATCTCGAGGATTTTGTCGACGCCGGTGATCTCGAAAAGGCGGCGCGTCCGCCGGGAGGCAGCGATGACGAGTCGCGCGGTCGATTGACGCACGAGCGCGACGAGCATCGCGAGACCATGGCTGTCGCTGTAGTCGCAATGCTCGAGGGAGATCACCAGGGCGTCTTGTCCGTCGCTGGCTTCACGCAGCGCGCGCAGGATCGCATCGACGTTCGAGAGATCGAGATCTCCGACGACTTCCGCGATGCGAAAGCCGTCTCGTTCCTTGACTCTGAGCGTCGTCGGCTCGACCGGCGAGGAATCGACCACCAGCAAGAACCCCCCGCCTTGCTGGTACCCATGAGGATTCGCCGTTTAAACGGTTCGAG
>JAFAMS010000009.1 GCA_019233165.1 Vulcanimicrobiota bacterium
CGAGCGGCATCAGGGCGAGGGCGGCGTGGGCCGCGTCGTTGACGCTGATGTGGTTGACGTACAGCGTCGCAGCGGTCGTCACGATGATCGCAATCATGATGACCTGCGTTGCCACTGCGCCCAGCGCCGTGTCGAAGCGGGAGTAATTGAGATCTTGAAGGCGCAGGCGCTTATCGACCGTGGCGCTCTGCTGGTAGAAGATCATCCACGGCATGATCACGGCGCCGATATTGCCGGCGACGAGCAAGAGGTAATCGCGATTTGCCAGCGGCTGCGAGCCGAGGATCCCTTCGTGCAGGACCGTGCTCCACTGCGGATGCGCGGCGAACGCGGCGGGGATGAACAACAGCTCGAGCAGGCAGAGCCCGAGGGCTGCGACTTCGGCGCGACGGTACCGGCCGGTGAAGACGATCGCGAGGAGCACGAGCGCGGAGAGCATGACGAGCGGTGCGACCGGGAGCCCAAAGATCATCGCGACGCCGGCGATTCCGATGAATTCCGTGATGAGCCCCGCGACGTTCGTGATCAGCATGGTCGTGAGCGAGATCGT
Organism: Vulcanimicrobiota bacterium; assembly: GCA_019233165.1. Lineage (GTDB taxonomy): Bacteria > Vulcanimicrobiota > Vulcanimicrobiia > Vulcanimicrobiales > Vulcanimicrobiaceae > JAFAMS01. The sequence continues at coordinate 551 of JAFAMS010000009.1, forward strand.
CGCCCAGCCCATCCCGTAGCGCTCGCGGATCAACTCGGCGTGCCCTTTGCCGCTGATGATCCCCAGCCGCACGGTCATCTCCTGGATGACGAAGAGCGGGACGATCAGGAGCAGTTGTAAGAGGACGAGCTTCATCCCGAACTGTGCGCCGGAGGTCGCGGCGGTCGTAATGCTCCCCGCCTCCGTGTCGGCGAAGGCAACGACCAGCCCGGGGCCTGCGACGAGCAGGTACCGCGCGAACCGGCTCAGGCGCCGCGGGGGCGGAAGCCGGCTCTCGACCGGGACGGCATGGACGCCGGAGGGCTTTACGGTAGTCACTGCGGTGGATGCGCCCCGTAGGTAAGGCAAGAGAAAATGTTAGGCTACCCTAATTCCCCGAAAGCCCCTCCTTGAGCGGCGGCGTTTGGCCGCCCCGGCAAGCGCTCGAGGAAACGCTCGTCGGGGTGGAGGGGCGGCTCGCCGCCGAGCCGGCCGATCTCCAGGCCCGCTTCGACCGGGCCAAGCTGCTCGAGGCGCTCGGCCGGAACGAAGACGCCCAGCAGGCATACTTTGCGGTCCTGGAGCTCGACCCGCGACACTTCGGAACGCTGAACAATCTGGGGAATCTCTTTCATCGGATGGGCTACGGCGCGGCATCGCACGCGGCGTACGAGGAAGCGGTCAAGTGGCATCCCGAGCATCCGGTCGGACACGCAAATCTGGCGAACGCATTTCTCGATCTCGACGATCTCGACGCAGCCCGCGCGCACTACGAAAAGGCCGTCGAGCTCGATCCTGACTCTGCGGAAGCGCACCAAGGACTCAACTACGTCTTTACGCGCCTCGGCGACGATGAGCGGGCGGCGCAACACCGTCTCCTCGGATTTCGCGACCGCGCGATCTGGTTCGAGCCGTTTCGCGGCGAGGGGATCCCGACCCACGCGCTGCTCCTCGTCTCGGCGATCGGCGGAAACGTCTACACGCATCAGATCCTCGACGACCGCTCGTTCCTGGTCGCGAAAGTTTTCGCCGAAGCGTACGACCCGTCTCTCGAGATCCCGCCGCACGATTTCGTCTTCAACGCAATCGGCGATGCCGATCGCTGCCGCGCGGCACTCGAACGCGCGCTCGAGATCGTCCCGCGCACGCGCGGGAACGTCGTCAACGATCCGGCCGCCGTGCTGCGCACCGGACGCGTCGCGAACGCGGAGCGACTCGGCCGCCTAGAAGGCGTGCGGACGCCGAGAACCGTCGCGTTCCCGAAGTCCGCCCTCTCCGAGCAGGCGAGCGCGGCCGCCGGAATTGCATTTCCGTTCTTGCTGCGCGCGCCCGGACACCACACCGGCTCGCATTTCGAACGTGTCGCCAACGCCGGCGAGCTCGCGGCGGCGCGCGAGAAACTTCCGGGCAACGAACTGCTTGCGATCGAGTACCTCGACACCCGCGCGGCGGACGGGAAGTTCAGGAAGTATCGAGTGATGATCGTCGACGGCGAGGTCTATCCGCTCCACTTGGCGATCGGCTCGGCGTGGATGCTCCACTACTACACCGCCGAGATGGAAGACTATCCGGCCCATCGTTCGGAGGAGGAGCGCTTCTTGAACGTGATGCCCGCGGCGGTCGGAGCGCGTGCGGTCGCCGCGCTCGACGCGATCCGCGACGAGCTCGCACTCGACTACGCCGGAATCGATTTTACGCTCGATGCCGATGGGAACGTCGTCGTGTTCGAAGCCAACGCGACGATGACGATTCCGGCTCCGCCGAAGGGCGAGCTCTGGGCGTACCGCGTCCCCGCGGTCGAGCGAGTGCTGCGCGCGACGAAGACGATGTTCGAGCGACGGGCGGGACGCTCGCCGGGAGGCTAGGGACGGCGACGCGTCGCTCCACGGGCGTAGCTCGGAGCGCCCCGCGGTATGAGTCGAGCTCTCACATCAACGCAAAGGAGCACCGTACTCGTGCGCGCAGTCGTTTGGAAAGAACCCCATAAGGTCGTCGTCGAGCAAGTCGAAGACCCGAAGATCCAGGAACCGGCCGATGCGATCCTTCGTTTGACGACCGCCGCGATCTGCGGCAGCGACCTCCATATGTATGAAGGCCGGACCCCGATCGAGCCCGGGCAAGTCTTCGGCCATGAAAATCTGGGCGTGATCGAGGAGGTCGGGCCAGGCGTCCGGATGATCAAACCCGGCGACCGCGTCGTGCTGCCGTTCAACATCGCGTGCGGCTTCTGTTTTAATTGCGTGCGGCAGTATCCGAACGCATGCCTCACGGTCAACCCGGAGAGTCATTCCGGCGGCTACGGCTACGCGGGGATGGGGCCGTTCCGCGGCGGTCAAGCCGAGCTCGTCCGCGTCCCGTTCGCCGACTACAACTGTCTGAAATTGCCGGGACGTCCGGGCGACGAGTACGAGGACGACTTCGTCCTGCTCGCCGACGTCTTTCCAACGGGCTTCCACGCAACGGAGCAGGCGCACGTGCGCGCCGGCGACAGCGTCGCGATCTTCGGCGCGGGGCCGGTCGGCCTCATGGCCGCACTTAGCGCGCGAATTCAAGGAGCAGCGGAGATTTACGTCGTCGATTGCGTCAAGGAACGTCTCGAGAAAGTAGAGCGCATTGAAGGCGCGATCCCAGTCGATTTCTCGCAGGGCGATCCGGTCGAGCAGATCCTCGATCTGCGCAAGCCGATGCGCGAAAAGATTCAGAACCTCCATCCTGGTAGCGGCGACAAGATGCCGGGCGTGATGTGCGGGATCGATGCGGTCGGTTACGAAGCGTGGGCCGACGACGCACCCGGTGGACGGCAGGAACCCAACCAGATCATCAACGACCTGGCCCGGCTCGTGAATCCGACCGGACATATCGGCCTGATCGGCGTGTACTTTCCGGAAGATCCGGGCGGCGTCGACGAAGACGCAAAGAAAGGGATCTTCAAGTTCCCGCTCGGCCAGGTGTGGAACAACGGAATCTCGATCGAGATGGGCCAGGCGCCGGTCAAGCGCTACAACGAATACCTGCGCGACCTGATCTGCAACGACCTCGCGAAGCCGAGCTTCCTGGTGAGTCATCGTCTCCCGCTTGAAGACGCACCGGATGCGTACGAGAAGTTCGATCAACGCGTCGAAGGCTACACCAAGATTCTCTTGAAACCACAACAGCGCGCCGCGTAACGTCGCGCGCAATCTCAAAAGCGAGGCGCCGCCTATAGATTTTGATAGACGACGTTTCGTTTGTGCCACGCAGTTGGCACTACTCAATGCGAAAATGACAACCATGATGCACATCGATGAAACAATCGCGCTTGTCCCGCTCCCGAAGGACGGTGACTCTCAGATAGTGGAGTTCAAGAAGCGCAACACTAAGCGCGTCGGAATCGTGAGCGAGCTCGTCGCCATGCAACGATTTGCGGCCGCCGGGTATTTCATCTACATCCCGTTTGGCGACAACGCTCCATCCGATCTCGTCGTCGAGGACCGACACGGCGAGACATATCGCATTCAGGTCAAGACAGGCCGGCTCCGCAACGGCGTAGTCCTTTTTAACTGCTGCTCGTTTCACGGCCACCGCGGAAGGCCGGCAACCGGATATGTCGGCAAAGTCGATGCTTTTGCGATTTATTGCCCCAACAACGATGAACTCTACGTCGTACCGATCGACGCACCGGCGGCTACAGCGGCAAAAGGTGGACTACGGATTGCATCGCCGTCAAACGGCATGAAGTCGAAGATCCATTGGGCGCGCGATTACCGTTTTAACCCGCTCAATCCAATCGCCCGAATACCACGTTGAAACAACTGAATGGAGCCGTCGGCGGGGATTGAACCCGCGGCCTCTTCATTACCAATGAAGTGCTCTACCACTGAGCTACGACGGCTTATTCAGTTGTCTCGGAGCGGGTGGCGAGAATCGAACTCGCGTCCGTGCGATCTCTACCGGTTCACACCCAACTACGGCGTCGTTGAGCGGCGGCCCTGGCGCCGGACGAATGACGAGCCGATGAAAGCGGTCGTCGCTGCGATCAAGGAGCCAATAGCGCCCTCTGAAACCGCCCGCGAACGCGGACGTAGAGCGCGGCGTCGACACGGTTGTGCTCCGCAACGATCGCCAGCTCGTCCGATGTCGCGTCGCGCAGGCGCCGGCCCTTATTGAGGCTTGGCAAATCCGCGGTGCGATCGACGCCCGCCGCCGTGCAGATGCCGCTGATCAGATCGTCGGCTTGCTCCATCATGCATGCATACGTGACCCGGGACAGCGCATCGCTTGCGACTTGCAGCATGCGCGCATCGCCCATCGTCTCGCCCGTGAAGAAGACTTCCGAGAGATAGCGCGCCTGTCCGTTACTGGAGTGTCCATGGCCTTCGACGATGAATTCGACAAGCGAAAATCGTCGCGCTGCCTCGTGCGCCCCGTTCGTGCTATCGAAATAGGCGCACCAATAGGATGAGATAGCTCGATCGATCGGGTGGCGTAAGATGGTGAAGGTGACCGGACAGGGCAAGAGCGCGGCGATGCTAGGCGGCACGTGCCCGG
>JAFAMS010000126.1 GCA_019233165.1 Vulcanimicrobiota bacterium
CCGCGCAGGAGCTCGCGCCGTACCTCGGCGATTTCCCAGCCGTCCTCGTCGGCGAGGAAGCGATCGGAACCGGCTACTTCGAGATGGCGCGGCTGCGTGCGAAAGGTGAGCCGTTTGCGGCGATGCTCTTCATCGAGGATCGTCGCGCCGCCGTCTCCCAAGGGATCGCGTACCACGCCCTTCGCGACAAGCCGCGCGGCGAAGCGCGCGTCATGCTCGAGCTGATCCGCGACGGGAGCGTTTACGTCGATTCGAAGACGATTCTCGAAGGGACTCGTAGGCTTCCGGAAGATCTGATTTTGCCGGCGCGCGACTGTTTGCGATTGTGCGACCTGCTGATCGTCCGCTCGTGTGCCGAATATCACCGCTACCGCGAGCTCCTGGGCGGTGAGAACGCGTTCGAACGCTGGATCCCCGCGCGCGAGCTCGGGACCTGGAACTATCGCGGCCAAGCGTCGAACCGAGTCGTGATCTGGGGGCCGGGCAGGACCGCCGAGTCGCTCGCGCTCTTCGTCGGCGCGCTAGCGCCGATGCAAGCCGAGCTCGTCGTCGTATCCACCGGCGGAAACGGCTACGATCCCGGGCGAGCGCGCTACGTCGAGTACGGCGGCGGCGGCTGGAGCGAGCTGCTCGCGGGCGCCGCATGCGTTCTCGACGCGTCGATCTCCGATCCGAGCTGGAGCTACGCGTTCGCCGAACGCGGGCTACCGCTTGCCTATGCGGCGACGAGCGGCGGCGACGAGTGGGTTCGGGGCGGCACCTCGTACCTGCCGTGGGATTACCGCACGATCTTCGCCGCCGTTGCGTCGGCGCGCGCGCGCGGCGCGAGCGCCCCGCGCGAGCGGCGTCCGAGCGAAGAGAATTAGTGGAAGGCGCTGCAGGCGACCCGGCCGTCCGCGCCCGCGTCTGGGCCGCTCGTCAGCGTCGTCGTCCCCACGTACAATCGGCGCGACGATCTCGTCAACAACGCCTTGCAGTCGCTCTTCGAACAAAAGTACCGGAACATCGAGATTCTGATCGTGAACGACGCCGGCGAGAAGATCGCCGACCTCGCCGCGCTCGATCCTCGGATTCGGACCTTCGACCGGGAGGTCAATGCGGGGACCGGCGAGACGATCAATTACGGCGCGCGGCAAGCGACCGGAAAATATCTCCAATTTCTCGCCGACGACGACCGGCTTTATCCCGACCACATCCTGCGGCTCGTCGAAGCGCTCGAGCGAACGGGGTGCGGCGTCGCGCACGGCAACACGCTGATCCGGTACGAGCGTCCGGCGGCCGGTGGCGGCTGGGAAACCGTCGGGTACAACGCGGCGATCTTCTGCGCGCCGACCGATTCGGAGGAGGTTTTGGCCAGCTCGCCGGTTGCCGGTCAGGCACTCATGTACCGTCTCGATCTCATGCGCGAGCTCGGCTTTTACCGCGACGTCCTGCTCGCCGATCAAGAGCTGCAGATTCGACTGCTGCAGCGCACCGATTTCGTCCACGTCGACCGCTTCACGAACGAGTGGCTGATCCGCGACCAGGGCCACAACCTGGCACGCAAGGCAACCAAAGACGTCCCGGCTGGCCTCGCGGCGATGTACGCGCTCCATCCCTCGGAGAATCAGTTCGTCGTGGTGAACCGCGAGCAAACGATGAAGAACATCAAGGCGCGGCCGGAGGGCTTCGCGTTCCCGCCGGTGGTCTCGATCAAGGGCTTCGAGCTGTGAGCCCGGCGCAACCAACCCGGGGGGCGCGGGTATCGTTCCCTAGCGTGATTCTCGCCGCAGTGGTTGCCTTGCCGAGCCTCGCCTCGGCCGGGAAGATCCTCCTCTTTCTCGTGATGCTCTCGGTCCTGATCGTCTTGCACGAGCTCGGGCATTTCGTGCTCGCCAGGATCAACCGGGTGCGCGTGAACGACTTTGCACTGGGCATGGGGCCGACGATCCTGAAGCGGACCTCGCCGCGCAGCGGAACAAATTACCGTCTCAACCTCTTCCCCATCGGCGGCTACTGCGCGATGCAGGGCGAGGATGGGAAGACGAACGAGGCCCACCAGCAGCGCGAGTTCCGCGCCGCCGTCGTGCCGCACGCCGAAGACAACTTCCAGGCGAAGAGTCCGTGGCAGCGCCTCGCGATCATCGTCGCCGGACCGCTCGCCAACTTCGCGGTCGCCTTCGTTTTGATGCTGGCGATCGCGGTCGGCTTCGGGACGCCGGTGGCGACGGCGACGGTCGGCGTCTTGCAGCCGGACATGCCGGCCCAGCGGGCGGGCTTGCGTCCCGGCGATACGATCGTGAGCGTCGACGGACGCGCCGTTACCGACGGCGAGATGCTCGTGACGACGATTCACTCCTCGGCCGGGAAGCAGCTGACGCTGGGGGTCCGCCGCGATCAGACGACCTTCAGCGTCCGCGTCACTCCGGTTCAAAGGAAGCTCGCGGGGAAAGAGGTCGGGCTCATCGGGTTCGCTCCCAAGCAGGAGATGCACCGTGCCGGGCTCGTCGCCGGAATCGCCGATGCCGCGACTGGATTCTGGACGATCCTCGTGATGCAGCTGGCGATGCTGCTCGCGCTCGTCACCGCTCCGGCTCAAACGTTCGGCGGGCTCGCCGGACCGGTTGGGATCGCCGCGGTCAGCGGACAGTATCAAGACCTGGGTTGGGGGCCGTACCTGTTTCTGGCGGCGCAGATCTCCGTCTCGCTGGGGATCTTCAACCTCTTGCCGATCCCGGCGCTCGACGGCGGCCGCGGCGCGTTCATCGTCGCCGAGCTGCTGCGCGGGAAGCCGGTCGATCCCGAGAAGGAGGCGTTCGTCCACTTCGCCGGGTTCGCGGCGCTGATGCTCCTGATGGTCTTCGTGACCTATCACGACATCGTCCGGCTCGTCGCCGGGAAGGGTGCCCTCTAGCTAAGGCCCCGCTGGGCCGAGCCGATGCCTTAGACGTGGACGGAACCCAGCTTTTGGACGTCCCGGCCGGCCTCATCGAGTCCGGACCGGACGTCTATGCATTCGAGGCGGAAAGGCTGCCGGTCGTGCTCGGTAGCGAGCACCTGGCCTTCCTGCGCGAGCGCGCCGCCCGCAGCCCGCGCTTGCGTTCGCGGATCTGCATGCACCGTCCAAAAGATGCGGTTCACGAGATGCTGATCGTCCACCATCGCACCGTCTACGTGCGCCCGCATCGCCACACGCGCAAGAGCGAATCGCTCGCAGTCATCGAGGGAGAGGCGCGCGTCATCTTTTTCGACGACGACGGCGCCGTTCGCAAGGCGCTTGCGCTCGGCGTGCCGACTGCGGCCGAGCGCTTCTTTTATCGGATCCCGGCCGGAACGTGGCACGCGCTCGCGATCGACTCCGAGTGGTTCGTCTTTCACGAGGTCGTAGCCGGGCCGTTCGTGCGCAGCGAAACCGAGTTTCCGGCGTGGGCTCCGGACGGCGACGACCCTCGGGCATCGGCCGAGTATCTCGAGCGTCTGCGACGCGAGATCTCTCGATGAGCAACGCGTCCTGCCGGCTGTGCGCCGCGCAGCGTCTGGAGCCGCTGCTCGATCTCGGCTCAATGCCCGTCGCGCACCGTCTCCTTGAGAGCGCGGATTCCGCGGAAGAGTGCTTCCCCTTCGCGCTCGCCGTGTGTGCCGAGTGCGGGCTCGTGCAGATCGAGAAACCGATCGACCCCGAACGTCTCTATTCAGGCTACAACTACAACTTCAGCTCGTGGAAATTCGAGCCGCACTTGGAAGCGGAGCTGCAGACGATCGTCGAGCGGATCGCGCCCGACTCCGTCCTCGAGATCGGCTGCAACGACGGCCGCTTTCTGGAGGCGTTGCGCGCGCGCGGCGTCGCTCGCTGCGCGGGGATCGAGCCGAACCCGGCACCGGCCGCGCTGGCGCGCGAACGAGGCCTCGACGTGTACGGCGGCTACGCGAGTCCGGAGCTCGTCGCGCAGATCGTCGCCGAGCGGGGAACGTTCGACTTGGTGGTCGCGCGGCAAGTCCTCGAGCACGTCCACAATCCCGTCGGTTTCCTCGGTGCGGCGCGCGCGGCGCTCGTCCCGGGCGGCTATTTGTTCGTCGACATCCCCGAATTCGGTCCGGCGCGCGCGCTCGGCGATTGCTCCGTGTTGTGGGAAGAGCACGTCAGCTATTTCACCGATGCCACGTTGCGCGCCGCGGTCCGTCGCGCCGGCTTCGAGCCGACGTGGTCGGCGCGCTACGACTTCAGCGGGACGACGCTGGCGGCGCTTGCAAAGTCCGGGGAACGCGCGATCGCCGGCGCGCTCGAAGACGATCTCGCCGTCGAGCTGGCGGCGACGCGCGCGTTTCCACGCCGCGTCGGCGAGTACCGCGAGCGCTTGCGCGCCGTCTTAGCGCGCGCGCGAAGCTTGGGCGTACGCGTCGTCCTCTATGGAGTCGGCGTCCGCGCCTGCACCGCGGTGAACGGCCTCGATCTCGGCGCCTCGTTCGATCTCGTGTTGGACGATCAGCCCGAGCGGCAAGGAAAGTTCATGCCGGGTACGCGCTTGCCGATCGTCGCCCCGCAGACGCTCGCCGCATCGCGAGGACCCGTCCTGTGCGCCCTCGCCGTCAACAACGAGAACGAAGCGAGAGTCCGCGCGCGGCTCGACGGCATCTTGGGTGCGCAGGTGCGCTACCTCTCGATTTGCGGCCCCGCAAACGTGTGGGACGAGCTCGACCGCGCCGAGCGCTGCACCTGGGCGGCGGCCTGACCCGGTGACCCCTGCGGCGCAGCGCGACTCCTCGCTCTACGAATACTACGGCCGCCAGCGGGTTCTGCCGACGTTCGCAAACCTGGTCGACGAAGCCGCGGTCGCGGCATACGAACGAGGGCGCGCGCGCGTCTTCGCCGAGCGGCTTTCGCTTCCGACGCGGTTCTTCGCCGGCGCGCGCGTCCTCGAGTTCGGTTCGGACACCGGTGAGAACGCGCTCTGCTTCGCGCGCTGGGGAGCGCGGATGACGATCGTCGAGCCGAACGAGCGCGCGCACGCTGCGATTCGCGCGTACTTCGAGCACTATGCGCCGAGCGGCGCGCTCGGGCCGCTGCACGCCGCAGACGTGCTGAGCTTCCGCGGCGAGCGCGTCTACGACGCGGTGGTCGCCGAAGGATTCATCTACACCGTTCGACCCACGCGCGCTTGGCTCGATGCGTTCGCGCGCCTCTTGAACGACGACGGCTTGGCGATCGTCTCGTACTACGAGCGCCACGGCACGCTGATAGAGCTCGCCCTCAAAGCGCTCTACTCCGGTGCTCGGCGGATCTCGCGAAGGCCGGCAGAGGAAGTCGCCAGACGGCTCTTCGGGGTGAAGTGGGACTCGATTCCGCATACGCGGAGCTTCGAGTCCTGGACGATGGACGTGCTGGAGAATCCGTTCGTGCGCGCGCAATGGTTCCTCGACGCTCGGGAGCTGCTCGCAGAAGCCGACGCGGCCGGATTCGATCTGTTTTCGAGCTGGCCCGTCTATCGCGACCCGCTTGAGATCGCATGGCACAAGGCGCCGATCGATCGCGCGAGACGACTCGCCGCGGCACGAGCGCACGTCGAGCGAAGCCTCCTCGGCTACGTCTGCGGCGAGAGCGCATTCCTCACCGGCGCTCCCCACGACGTCGCTGCGATTTGCGTGCGAATCGACGCAGCGCTCGATGCGATCGACGCGACCCTGGGCGACGCTCCCGATTATCGCGCCGCCGCGGCCGAGCTCGAGCGCTTGGACGAAGCGTTGCGCGAAGCGGAGCTTCTCGGCGGCGAGAGCCGCGCGCCTGCGCGCCGCCTGATCGCGTGCCTGCGCGAAGGATTCGCGGCTCTCGGTCGCTCGGACGTCGAAACGCTCGAGAACGCTACGTCGACGAACCCTGCGTTTATCGCCGGCTGGGGAATGCCGGCGCATCTCGCCGTCTTCCGCCGGCGGGCGCAATGAGCGAACGCGCGGCGCGGCCCCTCGGCATCGGCTTTGTCGGCGCCGGGATGGTCGGCCAGTTCGCGCACATGGCGAGCTTCGCGCGAATTGCAGGCGTCCGGCTCGTCGCTCTTGCGGAGATCCGTCCCCGCTTGCGGGCCGCCGTCGCCGAGCGTTACGAGATCCCGCACGCCTACGCGACGCATGCCGAGATGCTCGAGGACCGTGCCGTGCAGGCGGTCGTCGTCGTGACGCGCAGGCCGGCGACAGGCCCGGTCGTCTACGACGCGCTGTGCGCGGGGAAGCACGTTCTCTCCGAAAAGCCGATGGCGTACACGCTCGAGCAGGGCGAACGGCTCGTCGCCGAAGCCGAAAAGCGCAAGCTGCGCTACGCGATCGGTTTCATGAAACGGCACGACGTCGGCGTCGAAGAAGCCGTGCGGGCGGTCGGGCGCGCGCGCGATTCGGCGGGATACGGCGCGCTCGTTGCGGTCCGCGCCTACGGGCGCGGCGGCGCGACCGAAGTCCCCGCGGATGCCGAAGTTCTCATGACGAACGAACCGCGGCCCGACGGAATCGTCGTCTGGCCCATCGGACCCAGTTGGCTTCCGCCGGTCTACGCGGGCCAATACGATAAGTTCTTGAACGTCCACTCGCATCTCGTGAACCTGGTGCGGCTCTACGTCGGCGAGCCGGCGATCCGCGTCGCCCGCATCGACGATCCCAACGAAGGGACGATCGAGGCGGTGACGGCCGGCGGCGTTCCGTGCACGTTCGAGTTCGCCTACGGTACCGAGGGCGTCTGGACCGAAGGGATCGAGTTCACCTTCGAACGAGGCCGAATCTCGCTCGAGCTCCCGGCTCCGTTCCGTGCCGGCGGCGCCGCGACGATCGTCCTCGAATCGGCCGGTGCGCGACGCGCGGTGCGAACGTTCCCCGGCGTTTCCTGGGCGTTCGAACGGCAAGCGCAGGCGTTCGCCGACGACGTGCGCGAACGGCGGGAGCCGCTCGCGAGCGGCCGCGACTCGCTCGGCGATTTGCGCTTCACCGAGGCCGCCTGGCGCGCGACGCTCGAGGCAGCGGTCCCGTGACCGCACTCGACGAGCTCCAACCGGTCTATCGTCCGCTCGAGCGGTGTGCGATGTGCGCCTCCGGCGCGCTCGAGCTTCGCGTTCCGCTCGCGCCGATTCCGATCGCGACGCCGAACTTCAGCGTCCCGGCGGGTTTGCGCGACCGTCCGGAATTCCGCATCGGGGTCCCCCTCGATCTGTACCAATGCGCGCAGTGCGGCCACGTGCAGGTCGGCGTCATCGGGAATCCCGACTACCAATATCGCGACTACGTCTACACGACCTCGGTCTCGCTCGGACTCGCCGAGCACTTCGCGTCGTACGCGCGCGAAACGCTCGACCGCCTCGCCGTCCCGCCCGGCTCGCTCGTCGTCGAGATCGGGAGCAACGACGGGACGCTCCTGCGCAACTTCAAAGCTGCCGGGATGCGCGTCGTCGGCGTCGACCCGGCGAAACGGATCGCCGAAGCGGCGACCGCCTCGGGGATCGAGACTGTCGCCGAGTTCTGGAATGCCGCAACCGCGCGCGCCGTCCGGGAACGGTTCGGACGCGCCTCGCTGATCATCGCGAACAACGTAATCGCGAACGTCCCCAACCTGCTCGACTTCGGCGAAGGGATCGCGGACGCGCTCGCGCCGCAAGGTGCTTTCGTCTTCGAGACGCAGTACGGCGCCGACGTCGTCGAGCGCAGGCTCGTCGATACGATTTACCACGAGCACATATCCTATTTTCTCACCGACCCGACGAAGCGATGGCTCGAAGAGATCGGGCTCGAGATGCTGGACGTCTCGCCGGTCGCGACCAAAGGCGGATCAATGCGCGTGACGGCGCAGCGTCGCGGCGGCGGCCGGGCCGCGAACCCGAGCGTCGACGAATGGATCGCCCGCGAGCGCGCTTCGGAGATGTTCGGCGATTCGTTCTTCGCACAGCTCTCGACCGCGATCGCGAAGATCGGAAGCGAGCTCCAGGCGCTCGTCGAGCGCTCTGGTGAGGCCGCCGGCTTCGGCGTCTCGGTCGGGACGACGACGATGCTCGCGCAGTTCGGGCTTTACGACAAGATCGCGTTTCTGGTCGACGACGATCCGAACAAAGAACGCGCGCTCACCGGCCCCGGATATGCGATCGACGTCTTGCCGCCCGCCGCGCTTCTCGAACGCAGGCCGCCGGCGACGGTCGTCTTCGCGTGGCGCTATGCCGATGCGATTGCATCCAAGCATCGAGCCTATCTCGACGCGGGCGGGCGCTTCGTCGTCCCGCTCCCCTCGGTCCGCGAGGTTCCCCGGGCGGGGTAACGGAAGGCTGAGAGGTTGTGAGTTTGCGCCTCCGCCGTGCATCGAAGCCCGTTTTTCTGAAGAACAAAACCGACCGTTCCGACGCCAAGGGCGTGTGGATCGGCGGCGACCACCCGATCGCCGTTCAATCGATGACGACGACCGATACGGCCGACGTCGACGCGACGCTCGAGCAGGTCTACGGCCTGGCGATGGCCGGGTGCGAGATCGTCCGCGTCACGTGTCAGGATCCGAAGGACGCCGCCGGATTGCCCGCGATCGTCAACCGTTCGCCGGTTCCAATCGTCGCCGACGTCCATTTCGATCATCGCATGGCGCTCGCCGCGATCGAAGCGGGCGTCGCGAAATTGCGGCTGAATCCGGGGAACATCACCGATCCCCTCAAAACGCGTGAAGTCGTAAAGCTCGCGATCGAACGCAACACGCCGATTCGCATCGGCGTCAATCTCGGCTCGCTCGCACGCGATCTCGAAGAACGCTTGGGATTGACGCCCGAAGCGATGGTCGAATCGGCGATCCGTCACGTCGAGATCCTGGAAGACCTCGGCCACACCGACATCATCATCTCGCTCAAGGCGCACGAAGTGCCGACGACGGTGTACGCCTATCGCTTGATGGACAAGCGCTTGCGTGAACGCGGGACGCCGTACGCCCTGCACTTAGGGATCACCGAAGCCGGCTTGCCGCGCGACGGCACGATCAAGAGCGCGATCGGCCTGGGCATCCTCTTGTGGGAAGGGATCGGCGACACGCTGCGGGTCTCGCTCGCGGCCGATCCGGTGGAAGAAGTCCCGGTCTGCTGGGGGATCCTCAAGTCGCTCGGCTTGCGGGAAAAAGGCTTCGAGATTACCGCGTGCCCCTCGTGTGGGCGTGCGGAGATCGAGGTCGTGCAGCTT
>JAFAMS010000172.1 GCA_019233165.1 Vulcanimicrobiota bacterium
TGGGGTGACGATGCAGGTCAGCATCCCGACGAACAGCAGCAGCGCAAGGGCGCGCATGAGCGCGCCGCTGGCGAGCTTTGGCATTCGCGATGTCCTCACGGAGTGTAGCGAAAGTACAGACCGGCTGTCCGTTCTCGAACGTCGACTGAGCCGGACCGAGCGCAAAAGCTCGGTTGCTACGATTTCTAAGCCTGTTTTAAGGAACCTTTAGCCCGACGAATCAATCCGCGCCATGTTCGCGAAACGGCGGAATGCGGAGCGAACGAATACGCTCCATTTCGCCAAATGTCCCGAACGAAACCCTCTCCCCCCAGGGGACCGCTTCACGCTTACAGCGTCGCCCAGACGTCGAGTTTCGTTCGGACCTTGCCGATGACGGCGTCGGTGAACTCGGTCGTCGAGGCGTGGCCGCCCAGGTCGCTGGTCGCGATCCCTTCCTTTACCGTCTCGAGCACCGCCTCGTAGATCGCGCGCGAGGCCTGCGCCGCCGGACGGCCGTCGACGAACGCCAGCAGCGCCGCGACGGCGAGGATCATCGCCATCGGGTTTGCGACGTTCTTGCCGTACAGCCGCGGCGCCGTGCCGTGGGGGGCTTCGGTCATCACGACGTCCGGTTTTCCGTCGGGACCGAACGACATGAGCGTCGATTCCGCGCCGGCGATCGAGCCGAAGAGCTGCATCACCAAGTCCGACAGGCAATCACCGTCGCGATTGAGTGACGGGATCACGAGCGCGTCGCCCGCATTCGAGATCAGGAGCGCGTACGTCGCGTCGATGAGCTGCGGCTCGTACGGGACGGCGGGATAGCGCGCGGCTGCCGCGTCCATCTCCTCTTTGAGCATCCCCTCGTAGACCGGGCTCACCGTGTACTTCGGCCCGCCGAACACTTTGGCACCGCTGCGCTGCGCGTGAAAAAAAGCATACTCCGCGACCATCCGGCAGACGGAGCGCTCGATGCGTTCCGTCCGGAAGGCGACCTCGTCGCCGCCGACGCTTTCACGCCACTCCTTGGCACCGTAGGCGTCGCCGACCGCCATCCGCACGACCGAGATCGGCGCGTGGATTCCGGCGACCGGCCGCACGCCGGGGATTCGCCGCCCCGTGCGCACGATGACCTTGCCGTCGATCTCGCGGCGCAGGATCGCATTGGGCGAGCCGACGTCGCCGCTGGTCTCGGGCGTGATCGTCGCGGCCTTGAGTCCCAGCTTCGCGCGCTTCATTGCGGCGGCCGCCTCGTGAACGACGGCGTTGTTGGTCGCGCGACGGTTCTCGAGCGAAAGATCGAAACGCTGGAGCGCGACGTCGAACCCGATGACGTCGGGGACGAGCAGCCGGAGCGCTTCGACGAGCAGCTCTTGGCCCGTCTGATCGCCTTCGAGGACGACGATGGTCGGCGTTGGCACGGCCCTCCAATTAGCGCAAAGCCGCCGCCGTCCCCCGCGCCGTATGTTATGGTAGGGACGCGCCGACTGAAAGGCACTCATCCCCCGAGCAGGGAGGTCTTTTGTCGATGCGCCGATTCTTGGCGGTTATGACCGCGGCATTCGCGGCTCTCGCACCGTGCGCTGCGCGAGCCGACGCGCCGACCAACGACGAGCTGTACCGGTACGCCTACTCGATCACGTACCCGATGCAGTGCTATGACGCCAGCAACGCGGTCGCGAAGCTGCGCACCAAGCCCGCGTACCAAAACGACGTCAAACAGCTCCACGCAGCGCGGAAGGCGTTCGTGGCTTGCGCCAACAGCGACTGGGCCAAGACGCATCCGGTCCTCATGAACAGTTCGCTGTACTCGGCGGCGGCCGTTTCGCTGCTGGCGGCGCGGCAAGAGACCGGCGCCGCGGCGACCAAGGATGCGCAGTTCACGCTCGACGCGACCAACGCGCTTCTCGGCTACACGCGCGGTCCGTCAAACTACGGTTCGATCAAGAACCAGAACACGCCGTCGATGCTCACGACCAACGCGCAGCGGATGCACGACGCGGCCAAGACGATCATCGCGCAGGGCGGGGCTCCCTCCGCGGCAACGGCTGCGGCGCCGGGCACACATTAAAGCGTAGGTGAGGCGGGCCGGG
>JAFAMS010000211.1 GCA_019233165.1 Vulcanimicrobiota bacterium
ACCGTCTCGTACGTCGTGCTCGAAGACGGCAAAGAGCGCGCGAGCCTCGCACCCGATGCCAAGCTCTCCGTCGGCTCGTCGTTCAAGCTCGCGCTCTTGAACGCGGTCGTCGACGAGATCCGTGCCGGACGGCGGCGCTGGACGGACGTCGTTCCCCTGCGCAACGCTTGGAAGAGCTTGCCGAGCGGGATCTTGCAGAACTGGCCCGAGCATAGCGCGCTCACGCTCGAGACCTACGCGACCTTGATGATCTCGCAGAGCGACAACACCGCTGCCGACGCAATCCATGCCGTCGTCGGCGAGCGCGCGCTCGGACCCTATCGTGACGACAACGACCCGTTCTTGACGACCTTGCAGATGTTCAAGCTCAAGAGCGCCGGCGCCGAGCAACTCCGCGCGCACTACCGCGCAGCGGTCAGCAGCGGCGGGCGGCGCTACATCATCGACCAACTCGATAAGATGCCTCGTCCCGAGCTCTCCGCCTTACAGCTCGAGCCGGCGCTGCTGGACATCGAGTGGCATTACTCGGTGCGCCGGCTCTGCGCGCTGCTCGAGCGCATTCGAACGCTCCCTCTCTTTGAGGTGAATCCCGGGCTTGCAGCGCGCGCGCAATGGAAGAGCATCGCCTATAAAGGCGGCTCCGACGCGGGCGTCCTGAACATGACGACGAGCTTGGTCTCGAACGACGGGCGGCGGTTCTGTATCTCGGCGACCGAGAACGACCCGAACAAAGCGATCGACGAGCTGGCATTCTCCGCCGCGTACACCGGCGCGCTGCTCCAGCTCGCGCGCTAGCTCCAACCGCCGTATTGGGTCCAGCCGCCGTCGATCAACACGTCGGTCGCCGTGACGTACGCCGCGGCGGGCGAGGCGAGGAATGCGATCACGTTCGCGACTTCTTCGGGACTCGCAATCCGGCCGAGCGGGGTGCGTCCCTCGACGTCGTCCAGGGCGAACCCGCCGCGCGCCATCGCGCCGTCGACGAGCGGCGTCCGCACGTAGGCGGGGTTGACCGAAACGACGCGAACGCCGCGCTTCGCCCACTCGACGCCGAGCGAAGAGGTGATCCCGTCGAGGCCGCGCTTGCTCACGATGTAGGCGATCCGTCCCGGAAGACTGATGTGCGCGAGCATCGAGGAGACGTTGACGATCACACCGGAACCCTTTGCGAGCATGATCCGTCCGGCGGCTTGCGCGCACAAGAACGGAGCCGTCAGATTGAGCTCGAGCGTCCGCCGCCAATCCTCGAGCGACAGCTCTTCGGCCGGTTTGATGCTCGGGATCCCCGCGTTGTTGACGAGAATGTCGACGGTGCCGTACGCGGCGAGCGCGCGCTCGAAGAGCGTCTCGACTCCCGAGGGGGTCGTGAGGTCGGCGGCGACGCCGCGCGCGTCTCCCCCGGCGCCCGCAATCTTCGCGGCCGCCTCGTCGCAGCGCGCCTGCGTGCGCGCGTTGACGACGACGCGAGCGCCGAGCTCGGCAAGCCGAAACGCGGCGGCAAACCCGATGCCGGACGAAGATCCGGTGACCAGCGCGACCTTGTCGTCGAGCCGCGTCGGGTCGGGGCGCGCACTCACAGGATCGCTTGCAGTTTCGCGAGCGTTACGCCGAGCGCTTCGAAGACGTGCGCGCGCGTCGCGGCTTCGGCGGCATCCGGATTGCGATCCCTGAGCGCTTGCAGGATTGCGCTGTGCCCTTCGAGCGAGGCCTGGGCCTCGGCGTCGGTGTAGAGGCTCGCAATCCGATAGTTGAAGTAGAACTCACGATTGCGGCGGATCAGATCGAGGAGCCGCCGGTTATGCGCTGCCGCGATAATCGCGTCGTGGAAGCGATCGTTGACGTCGACGATGTGCTGGCGCGGCGACCGAACGAGATTTCGAACCTCCGGCTCGTGCCAGCGCGCGATCTCCGCGAACTCGCTCGGACTCGCGCGCTCGGACGCGAGCCGCGCGGCGTATCCTTCGAGCGCCGCTCGCGATTCGTAGATCTCGCGAATCTCGTCGGGAGCGTGCTCGCGGACGACGAGGTGGTGCCGTCCGCCGTGGATCAGACCGTCGGCGGCAAGCCGTTTGAGGCTTTCGCGAATCGGCGTTCGGCTGACGCCCAGCCGTTCGGCGAGGTCGACCTCGACGAGCCGCTCGTTCGGCTGGATCGCCCCTTTCACGATCTCGTCGCGCAGCCGCTGATAGACTTCGTCCGAACGGGTTGAAGCCGGAGTCGCTCGAACGCCCATGCCGATGACTTCCCAGAGGACGCCGACGTTCACCTGCGACTTAAATGATAAGGTCGCAATGGTTACCGGCGCCTCGAGCGGGATCGGCGAGCACCTGGCGCGCGTTCTCGCTGCAAACGGCGCGCGCGTCGTCGCCG
>JAFAMS010000241.1 GCA_019233165.1 Vulcanimicrobiota bacterium
TAGAGTCGCGACGGGAGCAAGGCGAAGATGGTACCCGCCCGCGCGCCGGCGCCGACCAGGTAATGCGGGCGCGGCCTTTGCGCCGTCAGCGCGCGAAGGATCGTTGCGGCGACGCGCTGCGGCTCGAGCGCGGTTCGTTCCTCGAGTTCCGAAACGCGCATTACCGCATCCATCGCCTTCGAATAACGCTCGCGCGCCTGGGCGGGAAGGCTTGCGAACCGTGCGGCGTTCGCGTCGCGGCCTTTGCGCCAGATCGCGGTTCTCACCGAGCCCGGCTCGATCAACACGACGTCGACGCCGGCCGGCTTGAGCTCGATCCGCCAGGCATCGGCGAGCGCTCGCAGCGCGAACTTCGAGGCACTGTACGGCGCGATGAACGGTACCGAGAAGCGGCCCGAGATCGAACCGACGAAAACGAGGCGGCCTTTCGCAGCGCGCAGCGCCGGAAGCGTCGCTTGCGCAATCGCATACGCGCCAAACACGTTCACCTCGAACTGCGCGCGCAGCTCGGCGAGTGGGAGGTACTCGAGCGGACCGGCGAGCGCATAGCCGGCGTTTGCGACGACGCCGCGCAGCGGAAGCTCGGAGCGTTCGACCTGTTCCTCCGCCGCCGCGATTGAAGCCGCGCCGGTCACGTCGAGGATGAGCGGCCGAATCTTCGGGTCGATTGCGGCGAGCTGCGACGCGTCCTCGTCGGTGCGCACGCCTGCGAAGACGACGAAGCCGGCTCGAGCGAGCACCTCGGCGGCCGCACGCCCGATCCCACTCGAAGCGCCGGTGATGAAAACGGCTCCCTTCAGCCGGCCGCGCCCTCGAGCGTCTCTTGGTGGAAGTTCTGTTGGTAGGCGAGCATGTCGCTCGTGCGCGGAAAGCCCGGATGCGGTGCGCGCTCGGCGAACCGAAAGGCGCTGCCGTCGCGCCGGAGCCCGCCGCAGCGCATCATGCCGCGCAGCGCCGCTCCAACCATGCGCGAAGGATTCGCCCGGAGCTCGGGATCGACGAAGAGTGAAGCGGGAAGGGCGTCCAGCCCGCGCCGCACCGCGTCCTCGGCGTCCCCACGGGTGCACGCTTGGACGCCGCTCGTACGAATCCAGTGCGAGAGGAGCGCGCTGACCGTCACGGGGCGCGTTCGCTTTATCTGGACGTCGAGCGGGACGTCGTTCGCCGCCGGTGCGACGCGGTACAACATCGAGAGCCGGCGTCCGACGAACGGATCGTAACTGATCCCTACGAGCCAAATGCGCGCGTGCGGTGCCAATCGCGAAAGGATCCCGCGCAGCCGCTGCATCTTGCCGTCGCCGCTGTAGTTCCCTTCGGGCGTCAAGAAGATCGTGGCGCCCGCGCGCTGGAGATTTTCGAAATGCGCGATGTCCGCCTCGAGCTCGCTGCGCGTGATCTCGAGCATCTCCTTGCGGTAGGGATCGAGCACGTCGGAGAGCGTCACCGTCGTCTGGCCCGCGTGAAAGTAATCAGGCCCCAAGAATCCGCCGAGCGTTTGGGGAGCGCGCGACAGGCGTTCGAGTGCGCGCTCCTTGAAAACCAATTCGAGCGGAAGATCGCCGTGACGCCGGAAGAGCGCATAGGCGATGCTGACGAACGGACGGGCATGCAGCTCGTTCTCGATCGGCTGCATACCGAGGATCCCGAACAACGGCCCGAGGTTGACAGCACGCAGCGGGACGAGCCACGGAAGGCGTGCCGCCAAGAAGCCGGGCTCCCACATTCGCCGCGACGAGACGGTGAAGATCGGATAGCGCCACGAGCCCGAACCCAAACCGAGGTCGGAAACGATGACGGCGGATTCGATCTCGTGCTGATGGTTCGCGACGACGAGCGCCGGCCCGCGGGCGCGCGGGAGCGAGCCCCAGCCGCGAATGCGGTAGGGAAGCCGGTAATATGCGGAGACGGTGCTCATCGCGGCCCAGCGGATCGGTTGAACCCAAGCGGGCGCGACCGCGAGCGCCTCGCGCTCGCGTCCGGCTACGGTACGGTGTCCGGGATGCGCGTCGGTTGACATGCGCCATCTCCGTTGAGCGCGGCACGCGCGGCGCGCGCGTCGCGATTGAGTCGATGTTGAATCCGGGCGTCGCCGAAGACCAAATCAGTGAGCGGCGGGAACGCTTTGAACAACAGGAGCGCCACGCGATACCGGCGCGGGACGATTCGGCGCCGGCGCGGACGCGCGATCGCGTCGACGACCGCCTCGGCGACGATCTCCGGTGAGGGAAGGCGGTCGCCCATCGCCGCGTTCATCGGAGTTCGAACGAAGCCCGGTTCGATCAAGGTCACGGAAATCCCCAAGCTTCGAACTTCTCTGCGAACCGAGTCGGTCAAACCGCGCAGACCGAACTTCGATGCCGAGTAGATCCCCATGATCCCCGCTTCCCCGGCGATCGAACCGATGTTTACGATC
>JAFAMS010000258.1 GCA_019233165.1 Vulcanimicrobiota bacterium
GTGAAATCGGTGATCGCCGGCGAGTAGACCGCGCCGCCGGCGCAAGGGCCCGCAACGAGCGAGATCTGCGGGATGACGCCCGACGCTTGGACGTTGCACCAGAAAATCTCGGCGTAACCGCCCAAGCTGACGACGCCTTCTTGGATCCGCGCGCCGCCCGAATCATTGATCCCGAGCATCGGCGAGCCGGTGCGGACCGCGAGATCCATCATCTTGCAGATCTTCTCGGCGAACGCTTCGCCGAGCGAGCCACCCAGCACCGTGAAATCCTGCGAGAACAGGAAGACTTGACGGCCGTCGATCAGCGCGCGTCCGGTGATCACGCCGTCGCCGAGGAACTCCCGTTCGTCCAAACCGAACGCGGTGCTTCGATGGACGACGAACGCGTCGAACTCCGTGAACGTGCCGGGATCGACGAGCGCCTCGACGCGCTCTCGCGCCGTCCGTTTTCCGCGCGCGTGCTGCCGCTCGACCGCTTCGGGGCCGGCAGGCGCGGCGGCCTGGGCCCGCGCCTTGGCGAGCTCGAGCTCGTTGTGCATCGCGGGCGGCTTCGAAAGACAGGGTGCCAGGCACCTGGCGCTCCGGAGCCCTAGTCTAAGCCCGTGCAACGCATTGACGGACGCGTCGTCCTTTCGGCGACCGATCTCAACAACCACCTCGCCTGCACGCAGCTGACCAAACTCGACCTCGACGCGCTCCTGCACGGTCTCGAGCGCCCCGACGCCGATTCCCGGCAGGCGGAGATCCTGCGCGCGCTCGGTGAAGCGCACGAGAAAGAGTACTTGGAGCGCCTGCGCGCGGAGCGTCTCGACGTCGTCGAGATCGATCGCGGGCGCGATCTCGCAACCGCGTGCGCCGCGACCGAAGCGGCGATGGCGCGCGGCGCCTCGGTGATCTACCAGGCGGCATTCTTCGACGGACGGTGGGTCGGACACGCCGACTTCCTGCGGCGCGTCGACAGGCCGCTCCCGGGCGGTCGTTGGGCGTGGCACTACGAGGTCGAAGATACGAAGCTCGCGCGCGAAGCGCAGACGTACTTCGTCCTGCAACTTTGCTTCTACAGCGAGCACGTCGCGCGGATTCAGGGCGCCCCGGCTTCGCAGGCGTACGTGGTCCTGGGCGACGGCGAACGCAAGAGCTTCGTGGTCGGCGAGTTCATGGCGTACTACCGCGCGGTCAAGGAGCGGTTCCTCGGAGCTCTCGAGGCCGCGATGCCGGCCGCCTACCCGATTCCCGTCGCGCATTGCAGCCTTTGTGACTGGCAACCGCGTTGCGTCGCCCGGCGCATCGCCGACGATCACCTCAGCCTCGTGGCGCGGATCACGCGGTCGCAGATGGAGCGCTTGTCCGAGGGTGGAATTGCGACGTTGCGCGCGCTCGGCGAGTCGTCGTCGGCGCCGGCCGGGGCTAAGATTGCCGTCGAGACGTTCGAGAAACTCGCTCGACAAGCTCGGCTCCAGCTCGAGCAGCGCAATGCGATCGCAGCCGGCGAGCCGGCACCGTACAAATACGAGCTGCTTCCCGTCGCTGCGGAAGAAGCGGCGCATCGCGGTTTCGGTCTTCTCCCGCTCCCCGATGCGGGCGACGTCTTCTTCGACATGGAGGGCGACCCGTATTTCGAGATCGGGAAGGGCCTCGAATATCTCTTCGGCGTCTTCACCTCCGACGACGAAACGTATCGGGCGTTCTGGGGGTGCGACCGGGAAACGGCGGCTCCTCGAGATCGCCTGCACGAGAAGCACGCGTTCGAGCAGCTCGTCGACTTCATCGTCGAGCGTCGGCGCACGTTCCCGGGGATGCACGTGTATCATTACGCACCCTACGAGAAGACGGCGCTGCAGCGCTTGGCGCAACGTCACGGGACGCGCGAGGACGAGGTCGACGAGCTCCTTCGCGACGGCGTTCTCGTCGATCTCTACCGTGTCGTCCGGCAAAGCGTCGTCGTCGGTCAACCCAGCTATTCGATCAAGATGCTCGAAGCGTATTACGGACAAGCCCGCGACTCGTCGGTGAAGGCCGGCGACGAATCGATCCTCCGTTTCGAAGAGTGGCTGGTCGCCAGACACGATTCGAAGAGGCGCGACGACGCGATTCTGGAGGATCTCGAGCGCTACAATCGCGCAGATTGCGTCTCGACGCGCGGTCTTCGCGACTGGCTCCTTCGCTTGCGCGACCGAGCCATGCAGCGTTTCGGCATCGAGATCCCGTACCACGGGGCGGTTCCCGACGAGCGTACGCCGGCCAAAGACGAGCCCTACCGCGAGCTGCGTGAGCGTTTGAACGCGTCGCTCGGCGCCGATTTCGATCCCGACGACGAGAGAGAACGCTACGGCGACCGCTGGCGGCGCTGGCTCGCGCTGCAGATGCTCGAGTATCACTACCGCGAGGATCGTCCGGTCTGGTGGCAATTCCACGATCGGTGCGCGACGTTTCTGGCCGAACCGGCGGAGCTGCTCGACGATCCCGAAACGATCGTCGGACTCGAGCCCGTCTCGTCCGGCGAGAACGGAAAAGGGACTCGGCTGCGCTATCCCGCGCAGTCGCACAAGCTCGAGAGCGGAGCGTGTTTCGATTGCGAGACGAAGGCCGGCGCCGGCCGGTTCACGATCCTCGAGGAGACGGAAGAAGAGGGGTTCTTACTCTTGGAGCGTGGTCCGCGTGTCGGCTTACGGCCGCTCCCAAAAGCGATCACCGTTCGCGAGCTCGCCCCGCCCGAACCGATTCGCGGCGCGATCGCGCGGTTCGCCGAGGCTTTGCTCGGCGGAGGTGGCCGCTACCGCGCGGCGCGCGAGATCGTCGCGCGCGCGCGCCCTCGGCTGCGCCGAAACGGTCGAGGCGTGAGCCTCTTCGATTGTGCCGGACGATGCGATCCCGAAACCGTTCGCCGGATCGTCGATGCGCTCGAAGAGAGTTATCTCTTCGTGCAAGGGCCGCCGGGGTCGGGGAAGACCTATCTCGGCGCGCGGTTCATCGTCGGGCTGCTCGAAGACGGAAAGCGGGTCGGGATCACCGCGAACAGTCACAAGGCGATCCACAATATGCTCGCTGAGGTCGAGCGCGTTGCGGTCGAACGCGGGACTACGTTTGCCGGTTGGAAGAAGGGCAGCAAAGACAACGACGAGTCGGCGTATACGTCGACGAGCGGGCTCGTCGGCAATACTTCGAAGTTCGATCCGTCGGCCGGGACGCTCTTCGCCGGGACCGCGTGGGCGTTCGCCGCGAACGAGATGGACGGGGCTCTCGACTATCTTTTCATCGACGAAGCCGGCCAAGTCGCGCTCCCGAACGCGATCGGCGCCGCGACGGCGGCGCGCAACGTCGTCCTGCTCGGCGACCCGTTGCAGCTGCCGCAAGTCGCGCACACGACGCATCCGGGGAACGTCGGCGCCTCGGTCCTCGAACATCTGCTCGACGAGGACTTACGGCCGATCGCGCCGGACCGCGGCGTGTTCCTTTCCGACACGTACCGGCTGCATCCCAAGATTTGCGCGTACGTCTCCGAGGTGATGTATGAAGGAAGGCTCCATTCCGCGCCGGGGCGCGAGCGGCAGCGTCTGGACGGGCCGGCTTTGAGCGGGAACGGGCTGCGCTACCTTCCGATCCTGCATTCCCACAACCGCCGCAGCTCGATCGAAGAGGCCCGCGCGATCGGAGAAGAGGTCGAGAAGCTGCTGCGCGGTTCGGTTACCGACGCGGAAGGCCGCACCCGAGCGCTCCGATCGAACGACGTCATGATCGTGGCCGCCTACAACGCCCAAGTGCGCTGCATTCGCAAGGAGCTCGAGCGCCGCGGTTTCGGCGACGTCCCCGTGGGCACCGTCGACAAATTTCAGGGCCAGGAGGCATACGCGGTCTTTTACTCCGCCGCAACCTCGACCCAGGAGGACGCGCCGCGCGGCGTGGGGTTCATCTTCGACCGCAACCGCGTCAACGTCGCGATCTCTCGGGCCCGCGCGCTGGCGGTTCTCGTGGCGAATCCCGAGCTGATGCTGGCATCGTGCTCGACGATCGAGCAAATCAGAGCGCAGAGCGCCGTCCTGCGTTTCGTCGAGCTCGCATCGGCCGAACGCGAGGCCGCGACGCCGCAGCTCGAGCTCAGCCTCCGATGAGCGGCTCTTCCTGCGAGAAGGCTCTCTCGACCAGCTTTTTTATCGCGGTCTCGCGCTTCTGCGGCTCGACGTGCGCGGTGGGCGTTTGTCCCCGCAGAACCTTGTAAGAGTCTTCCAACAAAATCTCGGGAGCGATCGTCCGATCGGGGACTCGCGTGGCGTATCCCGCTCGGCAGTGCAGATCGCCGGACCAAATCCCGGCCGAGTCGACGGCGAGGCTTTCGATCGTCTCGCGCATCTCGTTGGCGAGCGTCTTGACGCCCTCTTCGGTCGTGTTCGGCAGGATCGCAACGAACTCGTCGCCGTGGCGCGCGAGGAGATCTGAGCCGCGCGACGCGCACGACGCAAGGGCGAGCGCGACCTGTGTCAACCATTCGTCGGTCCACCGGCGGTTGTACCGGTCTCCTATCTCGACCACGATGAGCGAGAGCGGCGCGGGACTGCGGATTGCGCGAGTCCACTCCATGTGCAGGCGCGCTTCGAACGCCCGCCGGTTGGCGACGCCGGTCACTTCGTCGACGTCGGTCAGCGAGCGAAGGCGCTCGAGCTGATCGGTTCGCTCGTTGATCATGCTCCCCAGCAGATGCGTGTCTTGTAAGAGACGGCTCGTGATGAGCCGAACCAGATAGACGCCGAACTGCGGGTTCTGATAGTAAAGCTTGAGGAAATTGTCCGTCGGCATGTAGAGCGCCTCGACGTCGGTCGAGCAGACCGCGCTCAGGCTGCGCTCGAGCGTCGGTGAGAAGATCGCCATCTCGCCGAGGAGCTCGCCTTGGTTCACGTTGACTTCGATCTCCGGTAACCGGACCGTACCGCTCACGACGTAGAAGACGTCCGTCTGCGGATCGCCTTTATGGAAGATGAACTCGCCGGCCACGAACTTGCGCGGGTGCATGAACGGCCGGATCCAGTCCATCGAGAGATCGTTGGTAAGAGCCTCTTTGATTCGTTTCGTCAGCTGCAGCAGCTCGACGAGGCGCCAGACGTTGAGCGGGAGCAAGACGAGGTGCAGGATTACCAGCGGAAGCAGTCCGCCCCAGATCCCGTAGATCAAGAACGCAACGTTGCTGGCGATCGCGGCTTGGCGCAGCCGCACGGGCGTGCGCATCCAGAACGTGGCGAGCACGAGCGCCGCCGCGATGTAGCCGAAGATAACCGGACCGCTGAGCATATGGTCGACCTCTCCCGC
>JAFAMS010000302.1 GCA_019233165.1 Vulcanimicrobiota bacterium
CTCGTTCTGCTGCAGCCACGTGGCGAGCTCCGTCAAATAAAACATCTCGCCGAGATGGATCCCCAGCTTGAAGAGGCAGTGCTCGTGGAGGGGAAGGAACGGCGTCCCCGGACCCATGTCTTTCGGCGGAAACGTCTCGACCGCAAAGTTGTCCGAGATCAGGATCGCAACGCCGCTCTCCGCAATCCATTCGAGCAGCCGGGGATCGGTACCGTCGAGTCCGGCGCACGAATTGTGGACCATCTCCTTATCCGGATTCCCACCCATCTCGACCAACAGCTCGGCAATACCCGTGTGGAGCGCGAGGATGTCGCCGCGCTCGACGGCGACGTTCTGCTCGCGCATGATCTCGGTCAGCGTCGAGAAGTCGACGTACGTCTTGTCGTTGCCGAAGCGGCGATGCAGATCGATCATGACGCCGCGCCCTTGCACGCACGAAGCGGCCATGCGCTCGACGTCCGGCGCCGGAAACTGCCCGTTGTAGAACACGATCTCGGCTTCGCCGTCGCCGTTTGCATCGAAGGTCGAACCGATGTGACCGAATGCGTCCCACTGGGTCGAGTACTGCGTGTAGAGCGTCACGATATCGTCGTTGACGACGCCGGTCGCGCCCTCGCGCTGCCGGCTGAACGAATAGTTTTCGGCGAGCCTCCCTCCGCGGTTGACGAACGTGCGCACCGGCGGAAAGCGGCTCGGATGCACGACGTTCCCGCCGGGGAGATCGAGCGGCAGGCTCAAGCAAAAGCTCCGGCCCGTGCGAATCTCGGCGGCCGCGCGAACGACGCGCTCGGGGGTGAGCTCGTTCAACCTGCCGAGTTTGTCGCCGGCGCCGTAATCGCCCCAGTTGGAGCCGGGCGGTCGGTTCTTCGTCATGCGCGCTGCTGCGCCAACCAGGACGCGCGCACCTCGGGCCACAAATGCGCCTTTCGTGGCTGCGGTGTACCCGCTGCGTTCTTCAGCGCTGCTCAACGCCTTCTGGATACCGCTTGCGTTCCAAGAGGCGGCCCTTCTGGCGATCGCGGTACCGTCCAAGCTCCTCGAGCTTGCCCCGAACGGCTACACCGCTGCGCTCGCCGTGTTGGCGTCGGCTGCCGCCTTCGTCTCGATGCTCGCGCCGCCGTTTGCCGGGATGCTCTCGGACAGCCTTCGCCGGCGCGGGGGCGGCCGAAAGACGATCATCATCGCGGGCGCGGCACTCGACGTCGTCTCGCTCGTCCTCGCGGCGCATGCGTCGACGACGATTTCGTTCGGCTGCTTTTTTCTCTTGGCGACGATCGGCGCAAATGCAAGCATAACCGCCTATCAAGCGCTGTTGCCGGACACCGTCCCGCGCGAACTGTGGGGTGCGGTCTCCGGGATGCGCGGCGCCGCCAACTTGCTTGGGACGGTAATCGGTCTGACGATCGCGGGGACGACGAATGCGACCGTAACCTTCGATGCAACGGCGATCTTCGTCGGCCTCGGCGCGCTCACGGTCTACGGCATCCGGATGCCGCGGTACGTCGAATCGGAAACGCCTTCGGAAGAGCGCGCGCGGATTCGCGACTGGCACGATTTCATCGTGACCTTCGTCGCACGGCTCTTCGTCGGGTTCGGGCTTTCGCTGCTGATGACGTACGTGCTCTACTTCTTCCACGACGTCTTGCACGTTCAGAGCGCATCGGGCTCGACCGGCCTCGTCGCGGGCTTTGCGCTCGTCGGCGCGATTCTCTCGAGCTTGTTTCTCGGGAAGCTCTCGGACCGATTCGTCCGCAAGGGCGTCGTTGCGCTCTCGGGGGTTCCGATGGCGCTTGCCGCGATCGGCTTCGGGCTTTTCCCGAACGAACGCGCGATCTATTTCTTCGCGATCTTCTTCGGCCTCGGGTACGGCGGGATTTTCTCGGCCGCCTGGGCGCTCGCGATCGATTCGATCCCTAAATTGCGCGACGTCGCGCGCGACCTCGGAATCTGGGGGCTCGCTTCGAACATCCCTGCGGTGATCGCGCCCGCGCTCGGCGGCTGGATCCTGGAACGCTATGGCAGTACGCTGTTTGCGTATCAGTTGTTGTTCTTCGCGGCGGGGCTGAGCTTCATCGCCGGCTCGCTCGTCGTCCTCGCGGTCCACGGCCCCGCGCGAGGGAGTTCGAAGATCGTTCTCCAAGGCGGTGCGCTCGACGGAGGAGAGCAGCGATGAGCGGCAACGGGAAAAAGAACGGAAAGGGCGGCGCCGCCCTGCGCAGCCACGAGTGGTTCGGGAAAGCCGACCGCGACGGGTTCATCCATCGCAGCTGGATGCGCAGCGAAGGTTTTGCGCCGGACGTTTTCGACGGACGACCGGTCATCGGGATCTGC
>JAFAMS010000519.1 GCA_019233165.1 Vulcanimicrobiota bacterium
AGTTGAAGCCGGCATCGCCGTACTGCGTGCGATAGGTTACCGCCGCTACGGCCGCGCGATCGAACGAGGGATCGTACGCGGCCGTATAGTCGATTCCGTATTTACCGACCGGTGCACCCTCGGCCTCGATGCGCGTGCCGGGATTGGTGCCCGTCTGCCCACCGACGCTAACGCTCTGATTGTTCTCCGAAACGCGAAAGACTGCGGTAAAATTTGCCGTCGGCGCCGCCGTCGTACTCGTGTCGCGCGACGCGGTAAGAATCACGGAATACCCGCCGGTAAATGCGATCGTTTCGCTCAACGAAAGGCCCGCGCTGGTCCCGCTGTCGCGCATCGCCTGCCGCAAGAACTGGAACGTCAGGGTCGAGTTGTTGCCGGTTTGATAGCTGGTCGCGGCGCTCGTTGCGGAAATCGCGCGATCGAGCGCCGGTGCTTGGCTGACGTTGGCATAGTACGGCCCTTGCCCGAGCACGGTTGCGAACAGCCCGAATCGCGGCGTCGTATACGCGTAGCCGAACGTCATACCGCCCCCCGATAATCCGGCGTCTTCGCTCGCCGCAAGCGCGAAATGGAAGTCACCAAAACCGGTCCCCAGGTCGACTTCGGGCCCCCCGCTCACTAGCGAGGGCGTCGCTTCGAAGCGCCCGCCCAGCGTCAAGGTGTTGGTTACACCGAGCCGGTATCGCCCGACAGCCGCGCCCGGACCGTAGGAATCGCCATACGCGAACGCGTTTTGGCGGAGAAGTCCGACCGCGTATTGATAGTCCGTCGTCCCGACCGTCAACAGCGTCGGCACCGCATAATAGCTCTGTCCGAACGTTTGCGAGCGGCCGAACGCGTCGGTGATCACGACCGTAGCGTTTGCGATGCCGCTCGTAACCGGAAGGTTGTTGAGATTGTACGCGCCGGGCGGCAGATTGACTTGCCGCACGAGCACGCCGTTGACGTATACGTCGGCGACGGATGGCGTGGAGAGCACTCCGCTGACGCCGGGCAACGGATAATGGATCGCGTACGGGTCGAGCGCAAAGTTGCGAGCGATGCCGTATCCCGCCATGTACGACGAGCCTCCGAGGTCGCCGCTGGCGGCGTTCACGTCCCCGATAACCTGCCGTACCAGCGCGTCGCGATCGTCGATCTGATAGTAGAGCAATCCGCGCCGCAGCGAATCGTTGGTGGCCGCGGTGAAGGAGGCGTTGTAGGAGTTTTCGCCGCGGGCGATGGCGCCTTGGAAGAATCCCAGCGTACCGGAACCGCCCGCTCCGGTTATCGCGTAGTTCACGAAGCCGCCCGCGCCCTTCGTATATTCGATGTTGGCCGGTCGCGTGTTGTCCAGGTCGATCTTCGTCGTCGTACCGCTGCGCGCCGTGACGTGTACGGCAAGTGCCTTGCGATCGAAGGTAAACGTGATGCCGGGTGCGAGCGAGCGCAGCGATACGTATTCGTGTCCGCGAACCGTCTCGCGATTTCCCGCGAACCTTCCAACGCCGGCACGTTCGAGCGTCACTACGGGAAGCAGCAGGTCGTCGTCGCGCATGATGGCGACGGCTTCCCCTTCGAGCTCACTGTTGACGTAGAGCGTTACGAAGGAAAATGCGCCGTCTCCGTCAACCGTCGCCGCCGCACCCAGGCAGGCGAGACACACGGCGATCGCCGCCGCTAAACGCGCCGGTGCGCCGCCGAGACGCCGCATGATCCACCAAGATCCGAGAACGTCCGGGAGAGCCCCGGGCCGCTGGTACGAACGGTCACGATTAACGTGCGAACGTCCTCGCAGCGGACGTCTTTGAGAGGAAGCGTGAAGCGCCGGAGTCCACCGGCAAGAACGTACCAGCCGTTCGCATCGGCCTGCAGCGTTCGCATGCCGGTTGGCGATTCCCCGATAACGTGCAGGGTGTCGATCGAGAGGTGGACGTTGCCGGTGTTGAGCACGTCGACTATGGCGGCATCGCGAGTGACCGTAGCGTCGCGTATAACCGCACCGGTCACCGCCGGGACGTTTGGCCGCACGAAGACGGGGACGCCGACCTTCACCCGGATGGTCACCACGCCGCGCTGCGGAAGCGCCGAGTTAGCGAGCGACGGC
>JAFAMS010000466.1 GCA_019233165.1 Vulcanimicrobiota bacterium
TTTTTGTTTGGTCGAGGACTTGGTTGGTCGACCAACTAACTACGCTCCATGGCGACCGGCACCCGGGAGCGGATCGTTGCCGCCGCGATGCAGCTTTTTTGGGAGCGCGGTTACGGCGAGGCCGGAATCGCCGACGTGGTAGCGCGCGCCGGCGTCCGTAGCGGCAGCCTCTACCACTTTTTCGAGAGCAAGGAGAGCCTGCTCGTCGCGGTGCTCGAGGCGTATCAAAGCGCGCTCATCCCGCACATCTTCGAGCCGCCGTTCCGTCGCGAGCGCGAGCCGCTCGAGCGCGTTTTCGCCGTCCTTGCGGACTACCGCGAACGGCTGCTGACGACCGATTTCCGTTATCGGTGCCCGATCGGAAGCCTCGCGCTCGAAGTCGGACCGGTATCGGAGCGAGCCCGCGTCCTCATCGACGCAAATTTCGCGGCATGGCGGGGAGCGATCGCGGCGGCGCTGCGCGAGGCGGCGCTCGTGCCGGGTACCGACCCCGAGTCTTTGGCGACGTTCGTGCTGACGGTCATGGAGGGCGGCGTCATGCAATCGGCGGCACAACGCTCCGCCGCGCCGTTCGACGCGTCGATCGCCCATTTGCGCGCGTACTTGATGTCGCTCGTGGCCCCCGCACGCTGAGAGGAGCATAGGAATGCACGTCGTCTCGTTCGTTTTTACCCTGGTAGTCGCGCTCGCGTCATTTGATCGCGGACCGGTTCACGTCGTCACCACCGACGATCCCAAACGGATCGATTGGAGCCTCACCGTCCCCGCCTCGCTCGACGCAGTTTGGGACGCTTTCACCACCTCCGAGGGATTGAGCGCGTGGGCGGCCCCGGCCGCAAACGTCGAGCTGCGCGACGGCGGAAAGTGGCTCGTCAACTTTCCGAACGCCGCCCCGGGAGGCGGGACGATCCTCATCTACCAGCCTAAGACGTTGCTCGCGATCAGCGCGATGGCGCCGGAGCGCTTTCCGAACGTTCGCCGAGAACGGACGCTCGCGGTCTTCACCTTCACTCCCAGCGGTCCCGATCGGACCGAGGTCCATCTGACGCAAACGGGATGGAAGACCGGCGACGAATGGGACCGCGCATTCGCCTATTTGAGCGAGGGAAACGCGCAGCTTCTCCAACTACTCTACCGGCGCTTCGCCTCCGGACCGATCGACTGGTCGAAGTTGCGCTAGAAGCCTACTCTTTCGGCTTGCTGCATCGCGGCCGCGAGCCCCGGGCCGCGCAAGCGCGCCGGCGGCTTGTCGAGCGGCGGGATGATCGCCGTCTCGACCTCGTAGCGCGCCGCATACGCGTACGCCGTCGCCTGTTTGTCGTAGACGCCTCGAGGCTTGAAAAGATCGTGGACCGCGATCGGATCGACGGTCGAATAACCGTACGGCGTCGAGAGCTTCACGGAGAGCGTCGCGAACGCCGTCGCGAGGACTGCCGCGATGTTCGGCGATGCGCCGAGCGCCGTAAACGTCGCCAGCGCGGCGGCTAAGACGTCGCCGCTCCCGTACCCCGTCATCGCGGTGTAGTACGGCGCGGTGATCCTCGTCTGCCCGTAGGCGTTGCCGAAGATGTTGACGATCCTCTTCTCCCCGGTGTCACGCTGCCACGAAGTGATCAGCGTTGCCGTCGGACCGAGCGCAAGAACGTCTTCGAGAATTTTTGCCTCGCCGATCCCTTGCTCGTGCATGTTCTCGGTGAGCAAGAGCGCTTCGAAGCGATTCGGCGTGAGGATCTGCGCGAAGGGGACGAGCAAACGGCGAATCGCGCTCGCCGTCTCGTCGGAAACGTACAAACCGTTCGCATTTCCGATCACCGGGTCGAGGATCACGATCCCCGAATATTCGGGGAGCAGCTCCGCCAACGTCGCGACGTACTCGTAGCGCGCGAGATAGCCGATCAGCAAGACCGGCGGTGCGAGATGGATCAAGAATTGCACGCCCCGCCGGAAATCGATCGCGCTCGGAGCGAACATCAAACGATTCTCGACGCCGCCGCGCGCGCTGGCGTAGCCGGTCGTCATCGTTGCCGTGCGGACTTTGAGCGGATTGGCGACCGCCGCTACCGCTTGATTTCCGATGAAGCCGTAACCGACGTCGTTCTGGATGCTGCCGAGGAGTGGATAGCCTTTCAGCTCATCGTGCACGTAAATGGTCCCATCCGGCGCTCGTAAGCTCGCGCGTCCCGTCTCCGTTTCGCAGCCGGACGGCGCTCCCCTCGGTGACCGAGCCGATCCTGGAGAGCCTGCGCCCGAACGTTTTCTCAAACCGCGCTGCGAGCGTGCGGAAAGCCCGCGGAGCGATCGCCACGAGCAGCTCGAAATCTTCGCCGCCGTCGAGCGCGTAACGCAGCGGATCGGTCCCCGCGAGCGCCGCGAACTCGCGCACGCAAGGCGCACAAGGCACCTCGTCGATCACCGCGCCGACGTTGGAAGCGGCGCAGAGGCGGTGAAGATCGGTCGAGAGCCCGTCCGAGAGATCCATCATCGCGTGCACGGTGACGGAGGCACCCAGGCGGTGCCCTTCGCGCAGCCGCGGCTGCGGAGTCGTATACGCGGCAAGCGCCGATGCAAAGCGCGGATCGCCCCGCAAATCCGAGCGTTCGAGCATAATCTCGAGGCCTACGCGGCTCCCACCCAGCTCGCCCGTCACCGCGAGAACGTCGCCCGGGCGCGCGCCCGAACGCAACTTGAGGTTCGAGGGCCTCACCTCGCCGACGATCGATATCGAGATGACGATCGAGGGCGCGCCGACGATATCGCCGCCCGCGATCGCCGTACCCGTGTGCCGCGCGAGCTCCGCGATCCCCGCGTAACAATCGAGGATCCATTGCGGCGGAAGGCCGCGCGGGACGCCGAGCGCGATCGTCGCCAGGATTGGACGCGCGCCCATCGCTGCGATGTCCGAGAGATTCGAGGCGAGCGCCCGTTCGCCGACCTGCGCCGCCGACATCGCGTCGCGCGTGAAGTGCACGTCCTCGACGAGCGCGTCGGTCGTGATCACGCTTTCGTGCGAGCGCGACGGTTTCCAGACCGCCGCGTCGTCGCCGATCCCAATGCGGATCGAGCGCCTGCCGGAGACCGGCTCGACGATCCCGCGGATCGCTTCGATCAGCGCGTCTTCGGTCAGCGGATTCGTTCGCGGAGCGAGCGTACCGCGCCGGCCGGATCGTTCGACTCGAAGACGAAAGAGCCGGCGACCAGAATCGTCGCCCCCACCTCGCAGGCGCGCTCGATGTTCCCGGCACCGATCCCTCCGTCGACCTCGAGCTCGCACGCCGGATTGCGCTCGTCGATCAGCGCCCGCGCTTCAGCGAGCTTGACCAGCGCGCGCTCGATGAAGGCCTGCCCGCCGAATCCAGGGTTGACGCTCATCACCAAGATCAAATCCGCGTCCTCGACGAGATCTTGCAGCATCGAGACCGGCGTTTGCGGATTGATCGCGATCCCGGCCTTTGCCCCGAGCGAGCGGAGATGCTGCAGCAGCCGGTGCGCGTTCGGCGTCGATTCGTAGTGGAACGTGACGTACTGACACCCGGCCTCGACGAAGCGGTCGACATACCGCTCGGGCTCGACGATCATGAGGTGCGCGTCGAACGGAAGGCGCGTCAGTTTCCGAAGGTCGGCAACGATTTTCGGACCCCACGTGATGTTCGGGACGAAGCGGCCGTCCATCGTATCCAGATGGAACAAGTCGGCGCCGCCGGCCTCGGCGGCCGCCAGCTGCTCGCCAATCTTCGCAAAATCGGCGGAGAGGATCGACGGCGCGATTCGCACCGTCCGGCGTTCTTTCAACGCCGTAGAGGGACCGGGCCCGGCGCAGGCGTCGCGAGCGGCGGCTCTTTGCCGAGCTGCGTCTGATTGAGCAACTCGTTGTTGAGATACGTATCCAGCCAAGCCGTCCCGATCACCGTCAAATTGAAATCGAGCCGCTGTCCCGGCTGCGCGTAAGAATCGAAGACGTTCCACGTCCCGCTATCGTCGCGAACCTGAACGCGCACGCGCTGCGCGGCGTCGGTTTCGTTATTCGGGATCAAGACGGCGGCGTGCACCTGCCGGAGGAGATAACCGTATTCGCCGGGACCGGCGCTCACTTGCAGCGAGACCGGAGCGAACGGGTCGGCGAGAACGCCCGGTCCGGGGAGTTGACGGACGACGATTCCGCGCGGCGGACCGCTTCGCCCGAACGGAGTCCACACGATCTGGCCGAGATGAACCTTTGCCCGTTCCGCTTCCGCGCGAGCCCGCTCGACGTCCATATCGACGAAGCTCGGGACGCGCACTGCAGCCGGCGGTCCTTTCGAGAGGACGAACGAGACGGTCGAGCCTTCCCGCACGCTCGAGAGCGGCGGCGGATCTTGCGCGACGACGTGATTTGCCGGGACGTCGTCGTTCGCGACGTAGCGCGTTCGGCCGAGATCGAGTCGGAGCCGCGACAGCTCGAGTCTGGCGTTGCGCAGCGATTGATAGCGCAAGTCGGGCATCGAGTAGATGTTGACGCCGCGGCTGACGACGATCGAGACTTGGCGGCCTTCGCGAACGTGCGTCCCGGCTGGCGGCTGCTGACCCATCACGACGTCTTTTGGATATTGCTCGCTGATCGCGCGCGAGACCACGACCGATTTGAGCCCGAGCCGTTCGCTCTCACGGGTCGCGTCGCTCTCGGTTTGACCGACCAGCGAGGGCACCAAGACCGTCGCGCCCGAGGGCGCGAAGAAATCTTTGATCGCCCGTCCGAACCAGACGCCGACGCCGACGGCGAAGGCCAGGGCGAGCGCGAGGATCCAATCCCGGTCTTCGAGCCATCGCAAACCGCGCGCGAGCGGCGCCCGGTGTGCGGGTCTTCGAGCGAGCGGCGTCTCCTTGAGGATCAAGCGCCGGCGAGCGCCTCGATCTGAGCTTCGTCGAGCTCGACGTTCGAATACACGCGTTGCACGTCTTCGTGTTCTTCGAGCGCGTCGAGAAACGCGAGGATCTTAGGGACGTCTTCCGCGGCCGGATGGAGCGGCTGGCGCGCCTCCATCCCCAGATGCGCCGACGTAATCCGCAATCCGGCCGCGGCCAGCGCGTCGCGAACGCCGCTGACGGCCGCTTCCTCGGTGACGATCTCGGAGCTTTCGCTCCCATAACGGACGTCGATCACGCCTTCCGCCGCCAGCGCCTTTTCGGTCAATGCGTCCTCGGAGAGTCCTGCAGTCTGTACTTCGACGAGCCCGCGTCCCTCGAACATCCAACCGACGCTCCCCGTCTCTCCGAGCGTACCCTCGTTCCGGCTGAACAAAAATCGCAGCTCCGATGCGGTCCGGTTGCGATTGTCGGTCGCCGCATCGACGATTGCGGCGACGCCGGCCGGACCGTACCCTTCATACCGGATCTCTTCAATCTCTTTCTCGTTGCCCGCTCCGCCGGCGCGTTGAATCGCGCGCTTGATCGTATCGGCAGGCATGTTGTTCTCGCGCGCCTTCTCGACGGCCATCTTCAAACGATAGTTTGCCTCAGGATCGGGCGAACCGCTCTTCGCGGCGAGGATGATCTCTTTCGAAAGCTTGGTGAACAGCGCGCCGCGCTGGGCGTCCACCTTGCCCTTGCGAAGCTTGATGTTGTGCCACTTAGAGTGCCCGGACATGGTCCCCGGCGCTTCGGGCTGGGCACCCTTCGGCCCCGCCGAGCAGCGCTAGTTGGGCTTGATCCAGCTAAGTCCGTGCGGGTGCGGCTTACCGGGGATGAGATCCAGCCAGTTATCGAGCCACATACGCGAGTGCCACTGATCGTACGTAATCGGCGTCCCCGCGACCACCGGATAAAAGAAAATGAAGCTCGCCAGGACGGCCGCCATGAAAATCCCGATCCCCAAGCGGTTTTCGGGAATCCCGCGCAGCCAAGTCAACGGTTTTCCGCCTTCGTACCACCAGCGTTGCAGCACCACCGCGTTCGCGAGAACGATGATCGCGAGGTTCGGAAAGAAATGGTATTCGAACGCGATCCGCGGCGTCAGGATCCACGGCAGCCAATGGAACAGGTACGCACCGGCGAGCAACAGATACCCTTTGTTGCGCTCGACGATCCCCCACCACGTCATCATCGGGACGCTGAAGAGGCCGAACCACCACACGAGCGGGTTGGGGAGCGCCATGATCTCCGCGACGCAACATGCCCCACCTTTGCTGACCGCGTCGCCGACCCGGAAGTCGTGCCAGTAGTACGAGATCGGTGCGAACAGGAACGGCCACTGCCACCAATACGAGCCGTACGGGTGGTTCAGCGATGAAGGGTTCGTTTTCGAGAGCTCGCTGTGGTACCAGTACATCTGCTGCTGCATCCCGACGATATCCGAGAGGTTGTAGCCCAGGCGGAAGTTCGGGATGTAGCACAGCGCGTAGACGGTCGCGCCGACGAACAGCATGCCGCCGATCAGGAGATCGGGCGTAAAACCGCGTGGATTGCCGAGCGTCGCGACGCGCCGCACGA
>JAFAMS010000040.1 GCA_019233165.1 Vulcanimicrobiota bacterium
GCGAGCATCGTCATGACAAAGCCAAACGTCGTGCGATAATCCGGCTCGCCGGGAGCCGATCGCTCGTCTTTCCGCATGGCCCGAGTATAACATGAAGGATGGAAGTAGCCGGAAGCACCTGAGAAGAACTCGAGAAGGCGGCTTTCGTTGAAAGTTCTAAGCGCGCTGATTGACTGACGTCATGGTTGGAAGGGACTCGATGCGGACGCTCGTGCACGACATCCGTAATCATCTCGCCGTCGCTGTCGCGAATATCGAGGCGATCGCCGACGGGAAGCTCGAGGCGACTCCGAAGCGCCTCGAGGCGATCTTGCAATCCCTCCGCACGATCGACGCTCTCGTCGGCGGTCTCAAAGCGCTCCAAGCAGATGGCGTGGAGCCCGAGAATGGCGGCTGACCTCCTCCCTGAGACGCACAGCCCGCGGTTGCGTGGGCTCATTCACGAAGCGCGCAAAGCAAACCGAGTCCCGCTCGCAATCGTGTGGCCCCTCGATGGTCCGAGCTTGCGCGCCGCGCTCGATGCAGCGCGACTCGGCTTGATCGAACCCGTCTTGTGCGGCTCCCGGAATCGCCTGCAGACGCTGGCGGCGAGCGAAGGGATCGATCTTTCGCCCGCGGAGCTCGTCGATGCTTCGAGCTCCGGGGAAGCGGCTGCCGCGGCCGTCGACTGCGCAGTACGGGGCCGCGTAGCGGCGATCATGAAGGGGACGGCCCATACCGATGAGGTTATGCACGCCGTCGTCGCTGCGCCGCAACTGCACACGGCGCGCCGGATGAGCCACGTGATGGTCGCCGACGTCGCGACGTATCACAAACTCATGTTCATCACAGATGCCGCGGTCAACATCGCTCCCGACCTCGAAGCGAAGCGGGACATCGTCCAAAACGCGATCGATCTTGCCGTCAAGGTTGGAGTGGAGACTCCGAAGGTCGCAATCCTGGCCGCGGTCGAGACCGTCTCCCCGCACCTCCCCGCCACCGTCGATGCAGCGTCGCTGTGCAAGATGGCGGATCGCCGTCAGATCACCGGCGGGATCCTCGATGGTCCGCTCGCTTTCGACGACGCGATCTCGCGGACGGCGGCCGACGGGAAAGCGATCGTCTCTGCGGTCGCGGGTGATGCCGACATTTTCGTCGTCCCCGATCTGGAAGCCGGGAACATGCTTTTCAAAGAGCTCGAATATGTCGCCGGCGCAGAGTGCGCCGGGGTCGTCGCCGGAGCCCGGATTCCGATCGTCTTGACCGGGCGCGCCGACGGAGAATTCTCACGAATCGCTTCGATCGCGCTGGGAGTGTTGTCGTGCGGTACGCGAGCGTAATCGCAGTCGTCGCCGCGCTCGCGCTCAGCGTGCCGGCCGCCTCGTCGACCGGAAGCCAAGCCGCGCTCGTCGCGCGGGGACGGTACCTGGTCGCGTTCGGCGCGTGCAACGACTGTCATACGCCGGGATGGCGGGAGGCCGACGGCAACGTCCCCGTATCGAAGTGGATGACCGGGTCGACGATCGGATTTCGCGGGCCGTGGGGAACGGTCTACCCGGCAAACGTCCGCGAACGCTTCTTCCAAATCTCGGAGTCACAGTGGCTCGCGATGGTGCGGACACGCGCCGGGCACCCGCCGATGACGTGGGAAGATCTGCGCGCGCTCTCGATCGACGATCGCCGCGCCATCTACGCGTTTATTCGCAGCCTCGGGAAAGACGGGCCCCCGTCGCTTCCGAGCGTCCCACCCGAACGCGAGCCGACGACTCCGTACATCACGATCGTCGCGCCGGCGCCGCCGACGCGCTGAGAACTCGCACGGCAATCAGCGAGGCGATCAACACCGTCGCGGCGAGCCACAGAATCGCCGCTTCGTCTCCGGGCCACGCAACGCGAAGACCCGCGCCGAGCCAGTAAACGCCCAGGCTCGTCAGCATCACGCCGACGACGAATTTCATCGCGTTCTCGGGAACCTTTGAAAGCGGAGCGTGGAGGACGACGCCGGCAGCGACGACTATCACTAGCGCAGCGGTCGCACCGATGACGGCCCATCGGAGCGACGTGAGGCTCGCACCCGCGATCGCCAGGACGATTAAAGCGACCTCGAGCCCTTCCAAAAAGACACCGTTGAACGCCGTCGCGACCCCGATCCGGCTATCTTGCGCCGATTTGAGTCGCTGCAATTCGGCGGTGTAGATCGCGGTTTCATCGCGCTGTGCTTTGCGACCGGCGGCACGCAAGATCGCTTTCTTGAGCCATCCCCAGCCGAACCAAATCAAGAACGCGCCGACAATCACTTTGATCCAGTTTTCGGGGACGAGGTGCAAGATCGGTACCCCGACGGCTACGAGGACGCCCAACGCGACGAGGGCGGCAACCGTCCCTTGGAGCGCCGGGCGCCAGCCGCTCGTATACGCGACGGCCAGAACGATCGTGAGCGCCTCTACCATCTCGACGGCGCTGGCGATGAACGAGGTGCTCGCGACGGTCCAGGCATGCATCGGCATTCATGACGTCTGCCCGAGGTTACGTGGTTGCGGTTGCCACCCGGAAAACCTTATCGAGCCCGATCGAGCAGAGCGCTTTGGCGATGCCAGGGCGAGTCGTTTGCAAGCGCAGGGTTCCTCCGACTTCGCGCAGCCTTCGGAGCCCGAGAACGAGCTCGCGGATCACCGCCGGGTCGAGGTAACCGATCGCGTCGATGTCCACGGTGAGCGTCCGCTCACCATTCTTCAGCGTGCTGCTGACCGATTCGCGCAATCCTTGAAAGTCGTACGTGGGTCCGTCGCTCGTCAGGCGGTGGTACGCTCCCGCGGCGGAAGCAATCATGTGCGTCGTCCTCCCTCTTACGGGGACGACGCTATCGCCGGGCGGTTAGCGGCCGGTTAACGCCGGGGCGAACGCGGGGACGACCTCCTCCGCGAAGCGGTGCATCTGCTCTTTGACCATCGCGTGCGGCTTGCGCCCGAAGTTGAAATACAGGATCACCTCGCCGATCCCCGACCGCTCGACGGTTTGAAGCTGCGCCGCGATCTTTGCGGGCGAGCCGAGCAAAATCGAGTTTGAATCGAGGCCTTCGGGCGTCGCCTTCTGCAGTCGCTCGACGATATCGACGAAGTAGCGCAGGTTCCGCGGAGCTTTCGAAGGATCGGAGGGAAACGACGGCACCAGGCACCTGAAATAGTCGATCAACGCTTCGCGCCCGAAGCGCTCCTGGCGCGGGTTATCCGCGATGTGGATAAAATAGCTGCAGCTCGACCGACGCGGGGCGTTCCCTTCTTGCTCGCAGCGCTCGCGATATGCCGCGACGCCCTTCGCCAAGCTCCCGTAGACCATCGTCGCCGCGAACGGAGCGTAAATGATGTTCCAGTCGTTCTTGGCGGCGATCTCCATCGAAAGACGCGAGAAGCTCGCGACGAACGGCCGCAGCGGCTGTTGCTTCGGCTTCGGCCGCACGTCGAGGTCCTCAAAGCGGTAGTATTTCCCGTGATGCGAAAACGGTCCGGGCTCCGTCCAGGCGCGCCACACCACTTGCAGCGCTTCCTCGAAAATCTCGGCCGACTCGTCGAAAGCGACCCCGAACGGAGCGTACTCTTTCGCGTCGTATCCGCGGCCGGCGGCGAAGTCGACGCGGCCTCCGGAGAGCTGGTCGAGCGTCGCCCACTCCTCGGCGACGTGGAGAGGATGGTGGACGGGAAGCAAGACGACTGCAGGCGCGAGCCGGATCCGCTTTGTCGCGCCCGCAAGCTGCGCGAGAAGGACGTGCGGCGACGGATTGATCCCCAGCAAATTGAAGTGGTGCTCGCCGATCCAGGCCGAATGAAACCCGAGCTCGTCGGCGTAGAGCGCCTGCTCGTAGATTTCGTGCAAGAAGCGTTCGGGCGTCCGGTCGTTGTTTGGATACCGATTGTCGCTGAGGGTGAAGTAACCGAAATCCACGCTACATGTCCAAGCCGCCGTTTACGTGAAGCACGGCACCGGTGATGTAGCTCGATTCATCGTCGACGAGAAACCGGACGACGCGCGCAATCTCCTCGGGCTTGCCCAGGCGCCGCTGCGGGATGCGATCGACCACCTTTTGCAGCGCTTCCTTTGGGATCGCCGCGACCATCTCGGTCTCGATGAATCCGGGCGCGACGACGTTGACCGTAATCCCGCGCTGCGCCATCTCGAGCGCGAGGCTCTTGGTGAACCCGAAGAGCCCGGCTTTCGAAGCGGCGTAGTTCGCCTGACCGATGTTCCCGGTTTCACCGATGACGGAGCTGATGTTTACGATACGGCCGGAGCCGCGCTCGATCATGTGCTCGAGAACCGCCTTGGTCATCCGGAACGCGCCGGAAAGGTTTACCG
Source organism: Vulcanimicrobiota bacterium (assembly GCA_019233165.1). GTDB lineage: Bacteria > Vulcanimicrobiota > Vulcanimicrobiia > Vulcanimicrobiales > Vulcanimicrobiaceae > JAFAMS01. The sequence continues at coordinate 4,330 of JAFAMS010000040.1, forward strand.
CTAAAACCTGGGTCCAATCGTCGTCCGTCATCTTGCGGACGGTCTTGTCGATCGTAATCCCCGCGTTGTTGATGAGAAAGTCGATCCGCCCGAAACGATCGAGGACTTCCTTGACGACGCGCTGGCAATCGCCGGCGTCATCGACCCGCCCCTGGTGGACCGAGATGCTGGCGCCTTCAGCCTCGAGCTTCTCCTTGAGCTTCGTGGCCGCGTCACCGCCCCGGCTGTATCCGGCCGCGACGTCGATTCCGTCTCTGGCGAGCGCGCACGTAATCGCTGCGCCGATTCCACGCGTACCCCCCGTCACCAATGCGACCCGACCGTTCAGCGCCATCGTTCCCTCCCGCTTACAGGCGTTCCAAAATCCCCGCTATCCCTTGTCCTCCGCCGATGCACATCGTCACGAGTGCGTAGCGCCCGCCGGTTCGATGCAGCTCGTAGATCGCTTTGATCGCAAGGATCGCGCCGGTCGCACCGATCGGATGGCCGAGCGCGATCGCGCCGCCGTTCGGATTGGTCTTAGCCGCATTGAAGCCGAGCTCTTTGGAGACCGCGCACGCCTGAGCGGCGAATGCTTCGTTCGATTCGATGACGTCGATCTGATCGATCGTGAGGCCCGCGCGCTCGAGTGCGATCTTGCTCGCGGGAACCGGGCCGATCCCCATGAACTTGGGATCGACGCCGGCGTGTCCGTAGGACAGGAGGCGCGCGAGCGGCTTGAGACCGCGCGTCTTTGCGACGCTCTCTTC
>JAFAMS010000072.1 GCA_019233165.1 Vulcanimicrobiota bacterium
AGCAATCCGGGACTCGTGCTCTCGTACTATAGCGCGACGCGCATGCCGGAAGGTGTCATCGCGCAACACTACACCATGGCCGACAACTTCTTTCACAGCGCATTCGGCGGTTCGTTCCTCAACCATCAGTTCTTGATCTGTGCGTGCACGCCGGTCTGGAACCAGCCGCTCCCGGCGTCACCGACGTTCGTCGCGAAGTGGGATCCGGCGACGCACACCTTGCAGGATTCGAACTTGACGACGATGCCGCGGCCCGGCGGAACCGGCCCGCTCTACGTCGTGAACACGTCCTTCACGCAGAACTCACCGCATCCGGCGAGCGTCCCGGCCGACCAGCTCTTGCAGCCGATCCCGCCGACGCAAAAGACGATCGGCGACTTGTTGACCGACCACAACCCTTCGATCGACTGGAAGTGGTACTCGGGCGACTGGAACCTGGCGCTTGCCAACGATCCGCGCGCGATCGGCTGCACCCCCGGAAACGCGACGAACCCGAGCCCGCCGGAGAACGGCGAGTGTTTTCAATTTCACCACCAGCCGTTCGCGTATTACGCACGCTGGGGGACCGACGGGTCGCCGGCGAAAGCGGCGCATCTGCAGGACGAACAGAACTTCTTGAACGACCTCAAGAACAACGGGCTTCCGAGCGTGAGCTTCATCAAACCGGTCGGCGTCACGAACGAGCATCCCGGCTACGCGACGCTGCTCAAGGGCCAGCAGCACGTGCAAGCGTTGGTGCAAGCGCTCTGCGAGTCGCCGTATTGGAAGGACTCGATCGTGATCATCACCTACGACGAAAACGGCGGGCGCTGGGATCACGTCGCGCCCCCGAAGGTCGACCAGTGGGGACCCGGGACGCGTGTCCCGACGATCGTCGTCTCGCCGTACGCAAAAGCCGGGTACGTCGATCACACGCAATACGAGACGACCTCGATCCTCTCGCTGATCGAAAAGCGCTTCGGACTCTCGTCACTCGGGACGCATGACGGGCGCGCGAATCCGATGCTGAACGCATTCGACTTCGACCAAGCGCCGCTGGCGTGCCGTTCTACCTAGCGCTCCTTCTCGCGTTCGTTCGCGCCTCGACGCTCAACGCTCCGGCGATCCCCAACATCCCCGAAGTCCGCAGCGCCGGCGGCGTAGCCACCCTCGCCTTGCGGGCCGCCCTCGATCCGAGCGGCCGGCCCGCTTTCTTTTGGCAAGGCCGCGAAGTCGCGCCGACGATACGCGTCCGGCCCGGCGACGTTATCCGCATCCATTACGAGAACGAGCTCCCCGAGGTCTGCGGGCTCGGGATGGTCTCGGACTCAAACCTCCACTTCCACGGGCTCGTCACGGCGCCGGTACGCCCCGGCGACGAGGTGATCGTCACGAACGTCGCGCCGCATCATGCGATCGACTACGCGGTCAAGATCGGCCCGCGGCAACCTCCGGGACTCTACTGGTACCACCCGCATCCGCATCTGCTCTCGAATTGGCAGATCGGGAACGGAATGGCCGGCGCGATCGTCGTCGAGGGGATCGCGAACGAGCTCCCGCAACTCGCGGGATTGCGCGAACGCGTCGTGGTCTTGCGCGACATCCCCGTCAACGGTTCGTTCGCGGCTGCATTCGCGCAAACCAGGCCGCGCCTGCCGAAGAGTCAGCGTTCTGCGGCCCCTTCGTCGTTGATCGACAGTGACGACTTTCAGGGCGACGCTCCGTGCGGCGTCGAGACCGACGGTCAACCGACGATCAACGGCTTCCCGAGCGTCTCGATCGGAATCAGACCGCACGAACGCCAGCTCTGGCGGATCTTGAACGCATCGGCCGGACGGCACTTCGACCTTACGATCCCCGGCGCGCGGATCGATCTGGTCGCGCTCGACGGCGTCCCGCTCGGCGATTTCACCGGCGCGCGGCGCGAACGCACCGTCGACCACGTCCTCATCCCGCCGGGGAGCCGTGCCGAGGTCGTCGTTACCGGACCCGAGCACCCGTTGCTCCTCGTCTCGCAATGCTTCGATGCGGGTGCGCGCGGCGACGAGAATCCCGGCGTGATCTTCGCAGAGCTCGTCGACGACGGCGATACGATGACGACCGCGCGCGTCGCGCCGCCGCTCGCGCACGTCGCATCGCCGTCGCTTGGCCTCGCAGGGACTCGAGTCGCAACCCAACGCGCGCTGCGCTTTCAGGAAGACTCGAAGCGGTTTTACATCGACAACCTCAGCTACAAACCGTCGCTACCCCCACTGATCGTCGCGCGTACGGGAACGGTCGAGGAGTGGACCGTCGAGAACGCGACCGACGAGGTTCACGTCTTTCACTTGCATCAGGCACACTTCGCGGTCGAAGGTACGAACGAGTGGCGCGACACGATCGATCTCGCGCCTCGCTCGCGCGTGCGCATAATCGTCGACTTCCGCGATCCCGTCATCCGCGGGACGTTTCTCGTCCACTGTCATCTCGCCGATCATGAAGACGGCGGGATGATGGCAAAGGTCCGCGTACTCTAGCCCCGGGGAGGGGAAGCCTGAGTGCGCGTAACGCTCCAGGGGATCGGGAAGTCGTATCCCACGCAAGGCGGCGGGACGTTCGTCGCGCTCGAGAACGTCTCGCTCGAGATCCGCGAGGGCGAGTTTCTGGCGCTCATCGGGGTCTCCGGCTGCGGAAAGAGCACGCTTCTCGAGCTGATCGCAGGGCTGCAAACCCCGACGGCCGGGACGATCGCGTTCGATGGAATACCGCACGTCGGCCCGCACCCGCGCGTGAGCGTCGTCTTTCAAGAAGACTCGACGTTCCCGTGGAAAACGGTCGCCGGCAATATCGGTTTTGGTCTCGAGATGCGCGGCGCCGATCCGAAAGCGCGCGCGCGTCGCGTGGAGGCGATGATCGATCTGGTCGGTCTGCGCGGCTTCGAAGATCGGTACCCGCACCAGCTCTCGGGAGGGATGCGACAGCGCGTCGCGATCGGCCGAACGCTCGTCCTCGATCCCGCGATCTTGTTGATGGACGAGCCGTTCGGCGCCCTCGACGAACAAACGCGGTTCCTTCTCGGCGAAGAACTGCTGCGCATTTGGCGGGAGAGCGGAGCCACGGTGGTCTTCGTCACGCACAGTTTGCACGAAGCGGTCCAGCTCGCCGACCGTATCGCGGTGATCGCGCCGCGGCCCGGGAGGATCGTGCGGATCATCGATAACGATCTCTCGCGCCCCCGGCGCGAGTCGCACGAGGCCGAGCGCTACGGCGCGATGATCGAGGAGCTGCGCGTCCTGCTCGGCCTGGAAGGGAACCGTGAGCAGACGCGAGCGTAACCTCGTCCTCGCGCGCGTCGCGATCGTCGTCGTGGCGGTCGGGATTCTCGAGCTGCTGGCACGTTTGGGAACCTTCGGCCCGACGCTCTCCGTCCCGCCGAGCGTGATGCTACAGACGTTAATGGCATCGCTCGCCGACGGGACCCTCGTTCCCGACGTCGTGCGTACCGCGATCGAAATCGGGCTCGCATACGCGATCGCGCTCGCGATCGGTCTCCCGCTGGGCGTCGTGCTCTGGCGCTCGCGACCGCTCGCAATCGCGGTCGAGCCGTATCTGCTCGCCTACTACGTGATCCCGCTCTTCGCGTTCTATCCGCTCTTCATCAAGATCTTCGGGGGCGGGATTGCACCGATCGTCGCGATCGGCGTGATCAACGGGATCGGCGCGATCGCGATGAACGTCCTGGTCGGCTTGCGCGAGATCCCGCGCGTGCAGCTCGCAGTCGCGCGCAGCCTCATGCTCGGTCAGACACAAACGCTTCTGCACGTCGTCGTCCCCGCGACGATTCCGCAGGCGTTCGTGGGGATCCGCCTCGGCTTCATTTACTCGCTGATCGGCGTCATCGCCGCCGAGTTCATCCTCGCGACAGCCGGCGTCGGCTACCGGATCGCCTACGACTACAACAACTTCGAGTCGCGTTCGATGTTCGCGACGATCTTGCTCGTCCTCATCGCGAGCATCGCCGCGAACCAAGCCTTGATCTCGATCGAGCGGCGCTTGCAGCGCCACCGCCGGGCATGACGCGGATCCGGCTGCTCTCGATCGTCGCGCTCTTCGCGTTGTGGGAAGTTCTGTCGCTCTACTTGGGCGAGGACTATTTGCCGGGACCGTGGCTTACCGCGCAGGTGATCGCCGACGGAATCGCGCGAGGCTGGCTGACACGTGCCACCTGGATAACGCTCGGCGAGGTCGCGCCGGCCTTCGCGATCGCTGCGGTCGCCGGACTGTTCTTCGGCGCGGTTCTGGGGCTCTCGCGGTTGTGGGGCGAGATCATGGAGCCGCTGATTCTCGGCGTGTATGCCGTCCCGAAAGTCACGCTCTATCCGATCTTCCTGCTCGTCTTCAAAGTCGGCGCGGCTTCGAAGATCGCGTTCGGGATGTTCCACGGCGTCTTTCCGGTGCAGATCATCGCGCAGGCTGCGGTCGCGCACATTCGCCCGGTCTACCTCAAGGTCGCACGAAGCCTCTCGCTCACGCCGGCCCAGACCGTCCTCCACGTGGTGATCCCCGCGCTCGTCCCGGCGCTGGTCGTCGGCCTGCGCTTGGCGTTCAGCCTCACGTTCATCGGCGTCATCCTCGCAGAGATCTTCGCCTCGCGTGGAGGACTCGGATTTCTGCTTTCGGCAGCAGATCAGACCTTCGACGTCAAACGGGTCAACGCCGTCATCGTCGTTCTAGCCGTAATCGGCGTCGGCGTGAACTTGCTCTTCAATCTGGCGGAGAGACGGGTCGCGCCGGTTCGGAACGAGGAACGTCAGGCGACGCTCGCAGCATAGCGGCACAAAGGGAGATCGATGAGACTGCACAGACGTACTTTTCTGGCCGCCGGCGCCGCCGCAGCGTGGACGTACGCGCTGCCGCGTCCTTCCGGCGCAGCGGACCTCACCCCGTTCAACATAACGATCACGCACTATCCGGAGCAGGATTACGCGCTCCCGGTCGTCGTCGCGCAAGACCTCGGCTTCATGAAGGCCGAGGGTGTCGACGTCCGGCCGATCGTCGGTTCCTCGGGAGGCGGGACGACCGTTCGCAACATCGCGCAAGGCGGCCTGACGATGGCTGAAGCGTCGACGGCGGCTGCGATCAAGTCGATCGTCGCCGGCGAGAACTTGAAGATCATCGCCGCCGGCGTCCAGACGCCGGGGACGATCTGCTGGGTCGCAAAACGCGGTTCGCCCGTCAAAGCGATCGCCGACTTAGAAGGCAAGACGGTCGGATTCACGCAGCCCGGTTCGGTCAGCGAGACGCTCCTCGGAATGTGCCTGCGCGCCGCCGGTATCGATCCGGCGAAAGTCAAGACGCGCGCGGCCGGCGGGATCGGCGAGAACATCACCCTGCTCATCAGCGGCGCCCTCGATGCCGCTTTTACCGTCGACCCGATCCTCACGAACAGATCGCGCGATCTGCAGCTGATCTTCTTTGCGCGGCACTACGTCCCGCGCTACGAACAGACCGTATGGATGGTCGACGCAAAAGACGTCCGCAATCCGAAATATGCCGGGTTCTTGCGAGCCCGCGCCAAGGGACTCGACGTCGTCCAGAAAGAGCCGGCGAAAGCGATCGAAATTTGGGCGCGCGTCACGCAAACCGATCCCCGCGAAGAACGCTTCACGCTCAAGAACGAGGGCGCGGATTATTTCTCGGGCGGGACGATCGATCCGAAAGGCTTTGCGCTCGTTCTGGAAGGGATGCGCGCGGCGAAACAGCTCCCGAACGACAAGATCGCGATCGACAAG
>JAFAMS010000139.1 GCA_019233165.1 Vulcanimicrobiota bacterium
GGATCGGGTCTCGTACGTGCTCGTACAGAACGATCTTCGCTTCGTGATCACCGCCTCGCTGCGCGGCGACGATGCGATCGCCGCCCACGTCGCGCGCCACGGCGACGGGATTCGCGACATCGCGATCACGGTGCGCGACGCGCGGGCGGCATTCGCGGCCGCGGTCGCGGCCGGTGCGCCGGCTGTTCGCGAGCCGTACGTACGAAGCGACGACTACGGTTCGGTCGTCAGCGCTTCGGTCGCGACGTACGGCGACACGGTCCACACGTTCGTCGAGCGCAGCGACTACCGCGGGGTCTTCCTCCCCGGGTACGTCCCCCACAAGGCCCCCTTCGCGCCGACCCGCGCGGTGGGGCTGCGCCACATCGACCACTGCGTCGGAAACGTCGGCTGGGGCGAGATGGAAACCTGGGTCGACTATTACCGCCGCGTTTTCGGCTTCTCGCAACTCATCAGCTTCGACGACAGCGACATCTCGACCGACTACACGGCGCTGCGTTCCAAGGTGATGTCCGACGAACGCCACGTCGTGAAGTTCCCGATCAACGAGCCGGCCGAAGGACTCAAGAAGTCGCAGATCGAGGAGTACCTGGATTTCTATCGCGGACCGGGCGTCCAGCACGTCGCGATCGCCACGGACGACATCGTCGAAACCGTCCGCGCGTTACGGGCGAACGGCGTGGACCTGCTCTCGACGCCGGGGTCGTACTACGACGAGCTGGAGTCTCGAATCGGGCGGATCGACGAGGCGACCGACGTCCTTCGCGAACTCGGCATCCTCGTCGACCGCGACGACGTCGGGTACATGTTGCAGATCTTCACGCGTCCGCTCGGCGACCGCCCAACGCTGTTCTTCGAGATCATCCAGCGAAAGGGCTCGCTCTCGTTCGGGAAAGGGAATTTCAAGGCGCTCTTCGTCGCGATCGAACGCGAACAAGAGCGCCGCGGAACGCTTTAAGCCTGCGCTTCGCTCGCGGAGCGCACGTCGTCGATCTCGTCTCGTGCCGAGTCGGCGGCTGCCTGCGTCGCGCTGTGGATGACTCGCTTTCCGCGTTCGATCAGATCCGCGTCTTGGACGCTCTGTTCGATCCGGTCGCGAATCGGGCTCAGGCCGCGCTCTTCGAGCTCGCTCATCGGCATCAGGAGGCCGGCGAGGAATCCGACCGACCAGGCGCCGATCGCAAGCCCCAACGGATTTCCTATCACCTTTGACGTTGCTCCGCGGACGTTATCGGTCGCGTCTGCGGTAGCTCCCGCGATCGTATCGACGTGGCCGCCGATGGTATCTCTGATACCGCCGACGCGATCGAGGATCGTCTCTTTGACGCCGTCGACGCGGTCGGCGATGTTCTCGCGGACGCGCGAAGGGACGTCGGCCTTGTAACCGATCGCGTCGGCGGTTTCACCGATCCGCTCGCGCGTCGCTTCTATCTGGCGTCGGATTTCGTCCGGGTCTTGGCCCATTCCACATTCTCCTTGAGCGATTCGACGGTTTTTGGGGCGATTGCTCGAACGTTTTCGAGCCGTTTCTTTCCGCTGAGCGCGGCGAGGCCGGCGACGGCTCCGTAGACGACGGCGACGATCAGCGCGGCCGCCCATCCCGGGATCACGGTTGCGAGCGCCAGGATGAACAATGCGGTAACCGCGCCGAACGCGCCGAGCCCGAAGAGGGTGCCGACCCCGAACATCGCGGCACTCTGTCCGACGACGCGTCCTTCGGTGGCAAGCTCGGCCTTGGCCAGATCGATCTCTTGGCGGATCAGCAGCGTCGTTTCGCGCGAAAGCCGGGCGAGCAGATCGGCCATCGACTTATCGTAGAGCTCATCCTTGGACTCAAGGCTCACTGCAGTCCACCATAGGACTCGTAGGATTCGTAGCTTGCGCGGTCCCCGTAGGTCTCGTAACGGCGGCTACTCCCGACCTTCAACATCCGGGCGGTTGCGATACCGAGGACGAGTCCGCCCGCGACGACCGCGAAGGGTTGTCTGCGAGCGAAGGTCTCCGCATCGTGCAGCAGCCGGTCGAGGTCGGCCGTCTGTAAGTAGGTCCCCAGCCTCTGCGCCCAATCCGCGCCGCTCTCGGCGAGGTCTGCTGCGGGGTCGGCGACCCCAAGGGTGCGAAGCTGCTCGCCGATCTTTCGCAACGAATCGCCGGTCGTTTGGACTTGGCGTCCCCACTCGACGGAGCGTCCACGAACGGTCCGCTCGAAAATGCTCTGAGCGCTCGAAGCGCCGGTCTGTTCCATACACGCTCTCCCTAAGACGTAGGGAGCATCTACCCCGGGGCGGGCACATCCAAAGGCGGCAGCCGAACCCAGGCCTGCGCGCCCTGCGATTCGACCGGCGAAGACGCTCCGGGCTGGGGAGCGCCTAGGCGCGGCGGCGAAAAACCGCGGCGTGCTCCTGACCGCCGAGCCCTCGTCCAGCCCGTCCTTTCCGGCGGAGAGTCCGGCGACCGACGCGGTCATGCTCGAAATGCGGGCCGCGCAGTTCTCGAAACGCTCGATCAAGAGTGCGGCAAAGCTCGCGGGGATCGATCTTGCGATCGCCTGCATGGACTTGACGACCCTGGAAGGCAGAGACTCGCCGGGACGCGTCCGCTCCCTCTGCGCGAAAGCGATCGCCCCCGCCCCGGGCGTTCGTTCCGTCGGTGCCGTCTGCGTCTATCCGAATCTCGTCGCCACCGCGAAGGCGGCGCTTGCGGGTTCGACCGTCAAGGTGGCCTCGGTCGCAACGGCATTCCCAAGCGGTCTCTCGTCGATCGACGTCAAGCTGCAAGACACGCAGGCGGCGATCGACGCGGGTGCGGACGAAGTCGACATGGTCATCGACCGCGGCGCCTTTCTCGCCGGCGACGAGGAAAAGGTTTGGCGCGAGATCGTCGAGGTCAAGCGCCTTTGCGCTTCGGCGGGACGCCCCGTCGCGTTGAAAGCGATCCTCGAGGCCGGCGAATTGGGTTCGTTCGATGCGATCCGGCGCGCGAGCGATCTCGCGCTCTACGCCGGCGCCGATTTCATCAAGACGTCGACCGGAAAGATCCCGACGGCATCGACGCTCCCGATCGCGCTGTGCATGACGGAGGCGATCGGCGACTTCGAGCGGCGTACCCGAGCCGCGCGAGGTTTCAAAGCCGCCGGCGGTATCCGCAATACGAAGACGGCCCTCGCGTATCTCGTCCTGCTCAAAGAGACGCTCGACGAGCGCTGGCTTTCACCGCAGCTTTTTCGGATCGGCGCATCCTCGCTGCTCGACGACTTGCTCATGCAGCGCGAGAAAGAGTTGACCGGCCATTACGCCGGGATCGACTACTACACGCGAGACTAGCGTTCGTGGCGACGATTTTCGATTACGCGCCCGCACCGGAATCGACCGCACCGGTTACGCTGCGGCCGCGCTACGGGCATTTCATCGGCGGCGAATGGGTCGAGCCGCTGCGGGGCGGTTTCTTCGACAGCATCAGCCCCTCGACGGAAGAGAAACTGACGGAGGTCGCCTACGGAACGATCGAGGACGTCGAACGCGCCGTGCGAGCCGCTCGCCGAGCGTACGAGAAGTTCTGGCGCAAGACGAAGCCGGCCGAGCGCGCCAAGTTCCTCTACCGCTTGGCGCGCGCGATCACCGAACGTTCGCGCGAGTTTGCCGTCCTCGAGACGATGGACGGCGGAAAGCCGATCAAAGAGTCGCGCGATTTCGACGTGCCGCAGGCAGCGCAACACTTCTTCTATCATGCCGGCTGGGCCGACAAGCTGCGCTACGCGCTCCCGGGAACGACGTCGCCTGCGGGATTGGGCGTCGTCGGAGCGATCGTCCCGTGGAACTTCCCGTTGCTGATGGCGGCGTGGAAACTCGCGCCCGCACTCGCTTGCGGGAACACGATCGTCCTCAAACCCGCCGAGACGACGCCGCTAACGGCGCTGCTCCTCGCCGAAGCGTGCGCCGAGGCCGACCTGCCGCCCGGCGTCGTGAACGTCGTCGCGGGAGACGGCGCGACCGGCGCGGCGCTCGTCGATGCCGAGGTCGACAAGATCGCATTCACCGGCTCGACGGAGGTGGGACGGCACATCGGGCGCGCGCTCGCAGGGACGAAAAAACGATTGACGCTCGAGCTCGGCGGGAAGGCGGCGCAGATCGTTTTCGCCGACGCGCCGCTCGATCAAGCGATCGAAGGGATCGTCGCGGGAATCTACTTCAATCAGGGCCACGTCTGCTGCGCCGGTTCCAGGTTGCTGGTCCAGGAGAGCGTCCACGACGAGATCGTCGCCCGCTTGCGCAAACGGATCGGCGTTCTGCGCGTCGGAGATCCGCTCGACAAGAACACCGATATCGGCGCGATCAACTCGAAGATGCAGCTCGAGAAGATCCAGGAGCTCGTGCAGGCGGGACGCGACGA
>JAFAMS010000030.1 GCA_019233165.1 Vulcanimicrobiota bacterium
GCCGTCGCTCGACGCAGGCGCGCGCAGCCATTACACGCGTTTCCGCCGCAGCCTGACGCGGATCGCCGGAAAGTCCGAGTGGGCGTTGCACGTCTATCGCGGCCCGCACCGGATCCCGGCCGGGCGCCCCTATCTGCTGCGAACAACGTTGGCGCGACCGCCCGAGCAGACGCCGCCGAAAGTAGCGCGGCCGCTCGGCGATCACGTCGTTCAGGTCTGGAAGAGCTGCTCCGCACTCGCGACCGCCGCGCGCCGGATCGAGGCGCTTAGCGATCCGCAGCAGTTGTTTTGCGCGACGTTCCTCGTCCCGCACGGACGCACCGACGCGTTGCGCGAGGCGCTCGAACGGCTCCATCCGGTCGCAAAAACCCTCGGCCTGACGTATTACCTCGAAGGGCCGCGACCGGCGTTCAATTTCGTCTAAGATGCCGGCGCCCCTGATCGCCGTTTTGCCCGGCGACGGGATCGGTCCCGAAGTCGTGCGCGCGGCCGTCGACGTCTTGCGGACGGTCCGTCCGGATTGCGAGTACGTCCCCTGCGAAGTCGGCGCCGGACCGCTGCTCGCGAGCGGGAAGGCGCTCCCCGAGGAGACACGCGCGATCTGCGAGCGCGCCTCCGCGATTCTCTTCGGCGCGGTCGGAGGTCTGCAGTTCGACGGCAAGCCGCTTGAAGAGCGCCCCGAATGGGCGCTGCTCAGCATGCGGCGGGAATTCGAGCTCTATGCGAACGTGCGGCCGGTCCAGGTCTTCCCGGGCCTCGAGCATGCCTCGAGTCTTAAGCCCGATCTGGTTGCGGGTCTCGATCTCATCGTGCTGCGCGAGCTGACCGGCGGCGTGTACTACGGCCAGCACCGCTACGAGCGCGCGCCCAAGCGCCACGCGTTCGACGAGCTCAAGTACGACGAGGACGAAGTCCGGCGGATCGCACGCTTCGGTTTCGAGCTCGCCGCGAATCGTCGCAAGAAGTTGACCTCCGTCGACAAGCTCAACGTGATAGCGACGTCGAGATTGTGGCGCGAGATCGTCGACGAAGTCGCCGGGGAGTTCCCCGATGTGAGCGTCGAGCACATCCTTGTCGATGCGGCGGCGATGCATCTCGTTCGCGAGCCCAAGCGTTTTGACGTCATCGTCACGGAGAATATGTTCGGGGACATTCTCTCCGACGAAGCCGCGATGCTGACCGGTTCGCTTGGAAACCTACCGAGTGCGAGCATCGGAACGAAGACCACGCCGCACGGGAAGTTCGGGCTCTACGAGCCGATCAGCGGCACCGCGCCGGATATCGCCGGAAAGGGAATCGCGAATCCGACCGCGGCGATCCTCTCCGCCGCACTCTTGTGCCGCTACTCGCTCTCCGATTCGGAGAGTGCGGCACGCATCGAGCGCGCCGTCGCGCACGCCTTCGAAGACGGAGTTCGGACGGCCGACATCGCCGGTACGGGGCGGCCGGTTTCGACCGCGGAATTCGCGGCTGCGGTACGCGCCTCGCTCGGCGAAGCTCCGATAGGAGTTTAGCGCGCCGAGGGCCCGAGCGCTTCGAGCTTTCGCTGCAAGTACGTCCGCTCGCCCGAGTTCTGCGTCATCGTCAGCGCCAGACCGTATGCGCTCCGAGCCTCTTCGACCCGGCCGAGCCGCTCGAGCATGTCGGCGCGCGCGACGAACGCCGGATGGTAGTCGATCAGCATGCTATCGTCGAGCGCATCGAGCTCTCGTAATCCGACGCCGGGGCCGTGCGCGAAGCCGAGTGCAACCGCCCGATTGAGATCGACGATCGGCGACGGGGCCGCCGCGGCGAGTCGCGTGTAGAGCTCTGCAATCCGTTTCCAATTGACCGATTCCGGCGTTGAGGCGAGTGCATGCTCTCCCGCGATCGCGGCCTGCAATTGATACGGCCCTTCCGCTCGATGCCTCGCGGCCCGCGTCATCAACGCCGAGGCCTCCTCGATCGCCTCTCGATCCCAAAGGCTCCGATCTTGGTCCGCCAGGACGATGAGATTTCCCGTGCCGTCCGTGCGCGCGTAACGCCTCGAGTGATGGAACAGCATCAACGCGAGGAGCCCCATCACTTCGGGTTCTTGCGGCATGAGCTGCATCAAGACTCGCGCCAAGCGGATCGCTTCGTCGCAGAGATCGAATCGGACGAGCCGGTCCCCGGCCGACGCAAGGTAACCTTCGTTGAAGATCAGATAGAGGACGCAAGCGACGTCGGCCAACCGCTCGGGAAGGCGCTCCGGCGGAGGGATATCGAGTGGGATCGCTGCCTCGCGGATCTTTCGTTTGACTCGTACCAGCCGCTGCGAAAGGGTCGCGTGTGGAACGAGAAAGGCATCGGCGATCTCTTCGGTCGTGAGCCCTCCGAGCGTTCGAAGCGTAAGAGCGATACGCGCCTCGAGCGCGAGCGCCGGATGGCAACACGCGAAGATCAAACCGAGCCGATCGTCCGGTACACCAGCCATAGCCTCCCTCTCCGAGGCGAACGGATCTTCAGAAGGCGCCGCGATCTCCAGCGCCGCCAGACGCTCGAGTTTCTCGCGGCCCCGACGTTCGCGGCGCAAGCGATCGATCGCGCGATTCTTCGCGGTCGTGAGGATCCACGCCGACGCGTTGCGCGGGAATCCTTCGCGCGGCCAGCGTTCGAGCGCGACGAGATAGGCGTCTTGAAGCGCGTCTTCGGCCGCGTCGATGTCTCCGAGTACCTTCGCGAGCGTCGCGAGCGCCCGCCCGGCATCTTCGCGGAACGAGCGCTCGATCCGTGACGCCTCGTTACATCTCGTCAATCGGGCGAACTTCGATCGATCCGTATTTCGCGGCCGGGCACATTGCTGCGGCCTCGATCGCTTGATCGAGCGATTCGGCCTCGATCAAGTAATAGCCGCCGAGCCACTCCTTTTTCTCGGCAAACGGCCCGTCGGTAACGGTTCGCTTTCCGCTGTGAGCGCGGACCGTCGTGGCGCTCGACGGCTCGGCGAGCGGCGCCGCGGCCACGTACGCCTTGCGGCGCTGAAGCTCTTCGGTGTAAGCGATCCAGGCGGGCATCGCCGCCGCCCGCGCCTCGGGAGCTGGGCGGTCGGCGGTATAGATCAAGAGCATATACTTCATCGAGTTCCTCCGGCAGGATGCAACGCACATCCGTCTCTTCGACGAACGCCGGGTGAGGAAGTCGACATTAGATGGGCGGCCGCGCGCCCCTAGGTCGGTCTAGCGCCAGACCGCCTCGACGGTCTGCGTCGCCGTCTCGACGACGCCTGGTTCGACCGACTCGCCGTCGAGCCGCAGTTCCTCGACGACGACCCGCGGGATGATCCGACCGAGCCGCACGAGGATCGATGCGTAGTCGCTGAAGAGCAATTTCCCAAGCTCGGCAATCGCGGAATTCCCGAGTGCCAAACCGCTGGTGTGCAGCATCGAGTAGCTGACTGCGGCGAGGCTGAGTGCGGTGTAATCGTCGCGCAGGTCTTTAGACACCTTCGTCTTGCGGATGCTGTCGATTGCGGCGGCGCCGGCGCCCAGGATCTGCGACCACGCGCTCTTGACCGGAGACGCGGCATGGCCGCCCATTGCGCTCAAGCTCGACTCGAGCTCGGCGGCGTGACGCTCGCACAGCGCGAACATCTCGTCGACGATCGTCTTCGCTTCGCCGATCCGTTGCACGTCGGAATCGTTGCTCTGACGAGCCAACGGCTCGCGGATATGGCGCTCCAGCGCGAGCATGTCGCTTACGTAGGTGCGCAGGCTTCGATCGTTCTCCTCGGTGTCGCGCGTCGTCGGGACGGTGCGTTCTCTCTCATCCATAGCGAACGCACGTTTACCCGCGCGCAACGCCGGCGTAACATGCTCCCGCGATACTAGCCGGCATGGATGGGATCGCTTGGACGGCCAGCGCGATGCGAGCCGCTCGCCGTCGGCTCGAGATCGCCGCGCAGAACCTCGCGAACGCCTCGACGGACGGGTTTCAGCGAGCCGTCGTCCGCGTGGCGATGACCGCAAAAGGTCTCGTCGCCGGCAGCGTCGTCGCGCGCGAGCAGGGAGCGCTGCGCGAGACCGGGCGCCGGCTCGATCTCGCGATCGTCGGCGAGGGGCAATTCGTCCTCGAGGATCGGACGACGCGCAACGGCGCCTTCGTACGCGACGCGGCGGGTTTCCTCGCAGATGGCCGGGGCAGCCGCGTCCGCGGCGAGCACGGCTGGGTGCGTGTCGCCGCAGACGGCGGAACGTTGCTCGACCGGATCCCGCTCCCTGCCGGCTCGCAGCTCCGTACCGGCGCGCTCGAGAGCCCGAATGTGAACGCGCCCGCCGAGATGGTCGAGATCCTGGACGCCGAGCGCGCGTTCGAGACGGCGCAAAAAGCGCTCGGCGCGATCGACGAAACGCGCGCAAAAGACGCGAACGAGATCGGGCGTCTGCGATGAACCGTGCGCTCTTTGTCGCCGCCTCGGGGATGGCGGCGCAGCAGACCCAGCTCGACGTCGTCGCCGACAACTTGGCGAACGCAGACGTCGCCGGCTTCAAAGCCGCCGCCGCCGATTTCGTCGACGTTCGCGCTCCCGGCGCGGAGGGACTCGGCGTAGCGTGGGCCGGGACACACGCGGTCTTCGAGCAAGGAAAGCTCGAGAAAAGCGGCGGGCCGTGCGATCTCGCGATCGACGGCCCCGGTTTCTTCGAAGTGGCGCGCGGAAAAACGACGGCGTACACGCGCAACGGCGCGTTCCATCGCGCTGCCGACGGATCGCTGCAAACCGCCGACGGCTGGCGCGTCCGCGGCGTCCGGATCCCTGCGGATGCGAAGGGACTCGGCGTCGATTCCGACGGCCGCGTTTGGTGCGAACGAACGGAGCCCGGCTCGAGGACCGAATGCGGCCGGATCGCGGTGACGGCATTTCCGGCTCCCGAGGCATTACGGCGCCTCGGCAACGCTCGCTTCGAGGCTACGGAGCGCGCGGGCCGACCGATGCACGTGCGGTCGCCGATCGCCTTCGGGATGCTGGAGCGCTCGAACGTCTCGATCGTCGCCGCGATGATGGAGATCCTTGCCGCGCAACGCGCGTACGAGGCGAATGCGAAGGGGGTGCAGGCCGCCGATGAGATGCAGCGGATCGCAAACAACTTGCATCGCAGCTGATCCGCCGGCACGCACGCCGACGACGGCTTCGTTCGCGAGCGCTCTCCTCTTCGCCGAGATTCTCAAACCGCTCGCCGCACCACTCGGTCCCCTCGGAGAGCTCGTACTGGAGACGGTCGTACAAGGCGCGTTCGTCCGGCGGCGGTGAGTCCGGCCGATCGCGAGGCTGCCGCCGCACGGATGTTCCCGGTCGTGCAGTCGATCGCCAAGCGCGTCGCACGGATTTGCCGCCTGCGGGAGACCGACGACCTCGTCGGCGACGGCGCGCTCGGCCTCATTCGAGCGATCGACGCATTCGATCCGGGTCGCGGCGTCACGTTCGATCGCTACGCCAGGCACGTCATCCTCGGTTCGATCTTGAACGGGCTGCGCAAGAACGATCCGGTCTCGGAACGCGCTCGGCGCCGCGTCCGCGAAGGCGAGCGGCTGCGCGCCGTGCTCGAGTCGCGCGGTGAGACCGCGGACGAGGAACGGCTCGAGACGGCGCTCCCGGGGCTGCGCGCGGCGAAAGGAAAGGTCGAGCTAGGGATCCCACTCTCGCTCGACGCTCCGCTTCCGCTGGGTCACCAGTTGCGGATCGATTGGGGTTCGGACCCTGCGTCGATCTGCGAGCATCGCGTGCGCCGGGCCGCCGCCCGCGACGCGCTGAGGGTGCTCTCCGACCGACAGCGGACGATCGTCGTCGAACACTACTTCCGCGACGTTTCGTTGCGAACGATCTCGACGCGGATGGCCGTCACGCCGCAGCGCGTATCGCAGTTGCATTGCGCCGCGCTCGAACGCATGCGCAGCACGCTCGGTGAGGCCCCGTGAACGAAATCTCGGATGCGTCGGTCGCCAAGACCAGGCCGCTCGCTTATGCGGAACTCGCCGAGAGTCGCCAGCACAAACTTCCGCGCGACCATCCCCATCACCCCGCCGATGCGATCGCACTCGGGTCGCGTGGGCGCGGGCTCGTGCGAAACCTGCGTCCATTGCCCGTGCGCGTCATGACCTCCTGGGATCATCGCGCTCGAACCGTGAATGCCGGAGCGCGACGTATTTCGGTCGACGGGAGCGGTTCGTACCGCATCGACTGAGAAGAATGGGCGCGCATGCCGAAGCGCGCTACTACCGCTCCGCTCGCTCTTGCTGCCCTCGGCGTCGTTTTCGGCGACATCGCGACGAGCCCGCTCTATGCGTTTCGGCAGTGCTTCCTGGGAGACAACTCGCCGGCGGCGATGGTTCCCAACGTCCTCGGCGTGGCATCGCTGATCTTCTGGACGCTGGTCGGCGTCGTGTGCATCAAATACGCGACGTTCGTGATGAAAGCGGATCACGATGGCGAAGGCGGGACCCTCGCTCTGCTGGGACTGATCTATCCCACGAATCCGCTCAAGCTGCGGACGGGCGCGCTTCCGGTCATCGCGCTCGTGATCTTGTTCGGAACGGCCGCGCTCTACGGCGACGGCGTGATTACCCCCGCGATCTCGGTGCTCTCCGCGGTCGAGGGCCTCGACATGATCCTTCCCACCTCGGGGCACGTTGCGGTGCCGGTCACCGTGCTGGTTCTCCTTGGCTTGTTCTGGTTGCAGCCGCGCGGAACGCAGAAGATCGGCATCCTCTTCGGTCCGGTCATGCTGCTCTGGTGCATCGCGATCGGAATTGTCGGCGCGGTCTCGATCGCGCGGACCCCGTCCGTCCTCGTCGCGCTCGATCCGCGCTATGCACTCGGTTTCGTCTCGCACGGTGGGATGACGACCGTCATCGTGCTCGGGGCGACGGTCCTCTGCGTTTCGGGAGCCGAAGCGCTGTATGCGGACCTCGGACATTTCGGGATCGGCCCGATCCGCGTCGCCTGGTACTTAGCCGTCTTTCCCGCGCTCGTCCTGAACTACTTGGGGCAAGGCGCGCAGATGCTCCGCGTCCCCGACGCGCAGGACGTCTTGGTGTTCTACGCGCTCGTTCCCGGGTGGGGGATCGTCCCGATGGTGGTGCTCGCCACCGCCGCGACCGTGATCGCATCGCAATCGTTGATCGCCGGCGCGTTCTCGTTGACGCAGCAAGCCGTGCAGCTGGGCTATCTGCCGCGCGTCACCGTCACGCACACCTCGCACGAGACCGAAGGGCAAATCTACATCCCCATCGTCAACGCCGTCCTCGCCATCCTGTGCGTTCTCCTCGTGGTGACGTTCAAGCACTCCGACGCGTTGGCGGACGCCTACGGGCTCGCGGTCACGATCACCATGATCACCACGACCGTCGGATATGCGGCGCTGACCCGCCTGCAATGGCACTGGCCGTGGTGGCAGACGGCCGCCGTCACGGCGTTTTTCCTGCTCTTCGACGGCTCGTTTCTGATCGGCAACGTTCCGAAGATCCCGACCGGCGGATGGATTCCGCTGCTGATCGCGATCGTCGTCTTCACGATGTTCGTCACTTGGTACCGCGGCCGGCAGCGCCAGGCGAAGGTCCTGGCGTCGATGCAGATGCCGCTCGACGAGTTCTTGAAGGAGTACGACAAGCATCCCGTGAGCGAGTCGCTCGGGACGGCAGTTTTTCTCACCGCGCATCCGCACGGCGTCCCGTACGCGCTCTCGCACCAGTGGCTGCGCACCCATCTGATGTTCGAGGCCGTCGTGCTCCTCACGATCGTCCTCGAGCGACGGCCGTACGTCCGCGCCGAAGACCGCATCGTCATCGAGGAGCTGCGTCCTCATTCGTTCTATCGGGTGACCGCCCACTATGGTTTCATGCAGGTGCCGAACGGCCACGAGATCCTCGCGCAGTGCCGCCAAAAATCGCCGGCGTACGATTTTCACGATGCAACGTACTATCTGGCCGAATCGACGGTCGTTCGCAGCGGACAGCCCGGCGCGCTTCGGCCTTGGGAGATGCTGCTGTTCTCGTGGATGCTGAACAACGCGAACCCGCTCCCGACCGCGCTCTCCCTTCCCACCAACCAGATTATCAAAGTCGGAGTGGAGGTGCCGGTCTAGCATGAACACGCGCTGGTTCGAAGACCTGGAGCCGGGCCAGGAGTTTCTATCGGCCGGCGTCACCTTGACC
>JAFAMS010000397.1 GCA_019233165.1 Vulcanimicrobiota bacterium
GAAGGGTACTCTCCGAAGCGTGGTGAGCGCGCTTCGGAGGATCGTCGCCGCCGCGCGTAACGGCGTCGACGACGTTTTCCGGGAGCTCGACGCAACGCTGCGCGGCCTCTGCGAGGAGATCGAAGCCGTCACCGTCTGGAAAGCCGAACCTGCGGGCGGACATCGCTGCGTCTTTGCCAGCGGCATTCGCTACGAGCGCTACCGCGGTTGCGTCCTCGACGGACTCGAGGCGCGAAAAACCTTGCATCCGTCGGATCGCACCGGCGTCTGCATCGCGCTCGGCGACCAGACCGTGTTGTACCTTGCGCTCGCGCGTCCCGTCGAGCTGAAGCCTCTGTTCGACTGCTGTGAGATCGTCGAGCCCGCGCTTGCCGTCGCCTACGACCGCGCCGAAGATCGAATCCGCGCGACGTACGACGGCCTGACCGGTCTCCTGACGCCGCGCGCGTTTCGAACGGCGTTAGCGCAGCTGATTCGCGCGATCGAACGAACGCGCGGCGTCCCTCGGCTCGCGCTGCTCTTCATCGACACCGACCGCTTCAAAGAGTGGAACGATCGGCTCGGCCACGCGGCCGGCGACGCGCTCCTGCGCAAGCTCGCCGAGATGCTCCGCGCGCAGGTATGCGGTCCCGACGACCTCGTCGCACGAAACGGCGGCGACGAGTTCTGTCTGGTGTGGGCGGACTGCGAGAAATCGACCGCCATCGAGCGCGCCGAGGCCCTTCGCAGCACGATCGCCGCCGCGTTTGCAGACGAGGCGATCGCTATCACCGCCAGCATCGGCGTCGCCGCGTTTCCGGTGGACGGTTCAGGCGCCGAAGACCTCCTCGAGGCCGCCGACGCGCGAATGTACGGGGCGAAACGGGCGGGCCGCAACCGCATTTCCTGGGAGTAGCGGCTCACGGGAGGACACGAGCCGGGAATCGGTTGAAACCGTTGACCCCCTAGCGAGCCCTCTATCGCCTCTCCGCTCTAGTCGTAACCGGGAGGTCCCATGAGGTCTATTTTGGATCGGGCTCCTCTTCGAATTACTGCCGTCGGGATTTCCGCAGCCTTCATTTTGCTCACTATCCCGGCGGGGGCTGCCAACGATAAAGAGCTCACGCGCGTGCGCGGCTCCGTCGGCGTTGCTGCCAGTAAGGGAGGGGACGTCACGCTGATCACCGGCAAGCAGATCGTCGCCGACGATCAGTATGCGGTGACGCGCGCCGCCTCCAACGGCCTGCTCACGTTTCCGGACTCTTCCGAGATTGCGCTCGGCCCGGACACGCAGGTGCAAGTCGGAGGGTTTACGGTCGTCGACGGCGGCGGTGGCGCCAAGATTACGCTCGTCCAAGGGCTGATGCGCTTTGCGGTTCACACCTCGCCGGGCGCAAAATCGAACTACACGTTTACGACGCCGACGTGCGCGCTGAGCGTTCGCGGAACGGTCGCACTCGTGCAAGCCGCCGCAAACGGCGACACGATCGCATGTCTTGACTGCAAGGCCGGCGACGTTACGGTGACGGTCGGCCAGCAGCAGATCCCGCTGACCTCAGGTCAGACGCTCTTCATCTCGCTCGCCGGCGTCGTCACCGCCGGCGTGATCGCTGCCGCCATCCTTCAAGCCTTTAGCGGTGCTGGGTTGAGCACCGCCGCGACCGGTTCGTCGTTTGCGGGTGGGGTCGGTGGCTCGGCGGCAGCCGGCGGAGCGGCTGGAAGCGCGGGCGCGGCGGCAGGAAGTTCGGCAGCGGTCGCGGCAGGCGCGGCCGCCGCGGCCGCAGCCGCAATCGCGGTCAGCAACTCGAACGCGGCTACGCCGACGCCGACCCAGACGGGGACGATCACCCTTACCGGTACGATTCGACGCGCGCCGCCGACGCCTGTTCCTTCCCTAACGCCCGCCCCCATACACCGCTAATGCGAGCGCTCGAGCGGTTGGCGGTCACGTTAACCCAGGTAGTCGCTGCAATCCTGACGTGCGTCCTCGCCGGATGCGGCGTGAGCGCGGGTTCATCGCAAGGCTCTGCGAGCGCCGTCGTCGTTCGCGGGATGCTCTCGCTGTCATTTTCGCGAGGAGCGAGTTCGACCGCGCGCCGGAGTCGTTACATCTCGCCGTCGGCCCAGTCTGTTTCGATCGCCGTTAGCTCGGTCACGCAGCCGGTCGTTGCGAATATAGGCCCCAACGCGCCTGCTTGCACAACGGCGTCCGGCGTGACTACCTGCGCGATCGCGG
>JAFAMS010000452.1 GCA_019233165.1 Vulcanimicrobiota bacterium
GACTCGAACCTCGCTCAACCGGCCAAGGATACGCCCCCGCCGCCCCCCAAGGAGCGGCGAATGGTCGCCGTCACGACCCTCGATGGACGCGCGTTCTCCAAGTTCGTTGTGGCCGGGACGTACTTCTTGCGCAAGTACCGCGGCGTCCTCAACGACCTCAACGTCTTCCCGGTCCCCGACGGTGACACCGGGTCCAACCTCTATTTGACGGTCAAGGCTGCGCTGGTCGAAGCCTCCCGCGTTCGCGATCGTCCGTTGAACGTCGTCGCCGGGGCGGCCGCGCACGGCGCGCTCCTCGGTGCGCGCGGAAACTCCGGCGTCATTTTCTCGCAGATGCTCCGCGGTTTCGCCAACTCGGTTCGCCACCGGGAAAGCATCGATACGTTCGAGCTCGCCGTCGCGCTCAAAGATGCGGTCGCGGCGGCCCGCGCCGCCCTGCTGAAGCCCGTCGAGGGAACGATCCTTTCCGTCGCGACGGCGGCCGCGAACGAAGCCTACCATCTGGCAACGCACGAGCACGAGTTCTACCGGCTCAACGCGGCGGTCGTTCGCGCCGCAAACGACGCGCTCGATCGTACACCCGAGCAGCTGCCGATCCTCAAAGAGGCGGGCGTCGTCGATTCGGGCGGCGCCGGGTTCGTGTATTTTTTGGAAGGGATTTTGCGGTTTCTCCCTCAGGAGACGCAGCGCGCGACCGCGTATCCGCGGCGCCCAATCCGCGCGACGGTCTTCACGGAAAAGCAGATCGTCGGCGACAACAAGTTCTGCACCGAGTTCGTCCTCGAAGGCGCCTCGCTCGAGCCGCACGCGCTCCGCGATCTGCTCGAGCGGCGCGGCGATTCGCTCCTCGTCGTCGGCGGTGCGCCGACGTTACGCGTCCACATTCACACCTCCGATCCCGCGCTCGTGCAATCGATCGCGAGCGAGCACGGGCGGCTCGAGCGCGTCAAAGTCGAGAACATGGAAGACCAGCACAACGTCCTCGTCGTCGACGCGCCCGCGCGGACGTTTTCGATCCTCGCCGTCGTTCCGGGTTTGGGTTTCGACCGGATCGCGCGCGAGCTCGGAGCGGAGGAGACGCTCGTCACGCCTCGCGCCGCGAACCCGAGCGTTCGCGAGATCTTGCTCGGGATCCAGAAGTGCCTGGCGCCGGCGGTCGTCGTCCTGCCGAACGATCCGAACGTCATCCTCGCAGCCCGCGAAGCGGCAAAGCTCGCCACGAAGCATGTCGTCGTGGCACCTACGAAGGACGTGCCCGCGGGGCTCGCCGTCTTGATCGCGATGAGCGGCCGGTGCGGTGAGGGACCGCTCCCGGACGACGCGGAGCTTGCCGGCGCGGCGACGCAGCTGCGCACGGCGTCGCTGTTTTTCGCCGGGAAGCAAACGGCGCTGGGCGGGATCGCCGTCGCGAAGGGCGCGCCGGTCGCGCAGATCGGGAGCGATCTCTACAGCCTGGACGATCTGCGCGCGCTCGCGCAGCAAACCGCCGAGCGCCTCGCCGCCGGAGAATCGGGGCTGCTGACGTTGTATTACGGAGGTTCCCAGAAAGAACGCGACGCGGAGGCGACCGCACGGGCGATCCGCGAGCGGCTGCCGCAACTCGAGGTCGAATGGTATTTCGGAGGACAAAGCTCTTCGGAGTACGTGGTGTCGTTTGAACGGTAAGCCGGGACCGGTTATCGCCGTCGACGCGATGGGCGGCGATCACGCGCCGCGCGAGATCGTCGCCGGCGCGCTGATGGCACAAGCTGATGGATTCGGACGGGTAATCCTCGTCGGCGATCGCGCGCGCATCGAGCCGCATTTGCGCGGCGCCGACGTCGAGATCGCGCACGCCCCGGAGGTCGTCCCGATGAACGCGGCGCCGTCGCAAGCGGTGCGGGGCGCCGAGCGTTCGAGTCTGGGCGTTGCCGTCGAGCTCGTTCGCAACGGACGCGCGGCCGCCGTCGTCTCGGCCGGCTCGAGCGGAGCATTCCTCGCCGTCGCGTTGATTCGGTTGCGGACGATTGCGGGGATCGCGCGACCGGCGATTGCGACGGTGTTGCCGACGCCCAAGGGGCCGGTGATCCTGCTCGATGCCGGCGCGAACGTCGATTGCAAGCCGGAGTGGCTCGTGCAGTTCGGGATCATGGGCTCGGCGTACGCGCAGGCGGTTCTCGGGATGCCCTCGCCGCGCGTCGCGATCGTCTCGATTGGCGAAGAAAAAGGGAAAGGGAACGCGCAGGTCATCGAGGCCGCCGAGCTGCTCGAGTCGGCGCCGCTGAACTTCGTCGGAAACGCCGAAGGCCGCGACGTCTTTTCCGGACGCGCCGACGTGCTGGTCGCCGATGGTTTCGTCGGAAACGTGATGCTCAAGCTCGTCGAAGCCGAGAGCATTGCGTTGCAGAACGCGATCCGCGACGCGCTGCTCTCCAGCGGCCCCGACGTGCAGCTCGGGGCGCTCTTGACGCGCCGGGCGTTTGCAAAGCTCAAACGGCAGATGCACTACGAAACGTACGGAGGCGCTCCGCTGCTGGGCCTGCGCGGGAACTGCATCGTGGCCCACGGTCGCAGCAACCGCACGGCGATCAGGAATGCGGTTCGAGTCGCCGCGACCGAGGCGCGCGAGGACGTCGTTGGCAAGATCGGCGCGCTGGTGGCGCCGCTGGTAGGCGCCGCCACGCGCGCTTGATGCGCGCCGTCGCGCTCGTCACCGACTCGACTGCGGACCTCGATCCGAATCGCGCCCAGGAGCTCGGCGTTGAAGTCGTTCCGCTGTTCGTCAACTTCGGCGAGAAGAGCTTTCGCGACCGGATCGATATCACGCGCGAGGAGTTCTACGCGCGCCTCGGCTCGGAAGCCGCGCTCCCGACGACTTCGCAAGCTTCGGCCGCGACGTACGAGCGATATTTTGCGGGCCACGTCGCCGCGGGCTCGGACGTCGTCTGCATCTCGATCGCGGGGAAGCTCTCGGGGACGATCAACGCCGCGGCGGCGGCCGCGGCGCAGTTTCCGGCAGGCAGAATCAAGATCGTCGACTCCTACTCGGTTTCCGGCGGACTGATGCTCCTCGTGTCGCTGGCCGCCTCGCTCGCGAATGCCGGGCGCAGCGCCGACGAGATCGTCGCGGCAGTCGAGGCGGCGCGCCCCGGCGGGAGGCTCTTCGCCGCCCTCCCCGATCTCTCGCACGCGGTGCGGACCGGACGCGTCTCTAAGGCGATGGCGATGCTCGGGGGGATGATGAAGATCGCTCCGGTGATCACGCTCGACGCCGAAGGGAAAGCGGCGGAATACGCCCGGGTGCGCACGTTCGCGCGCGCCCTGGAGACGCTCGTCGATGCGAGCGTCGCGAACGTCGGCGCATCGCGCGATGCGCGCATTGCGATCGTCCACGCGCGGGCGCCGGACGTCGCGAAGGGCCTGCGTGAACGATTGCTCGCAATGCTCCCGGCTCCGCCGGCGCAGCTCGAGCTCTTCGAGACCGGACCCGCGATCGCGGTTCACGCGGGCCTCGGAGCCGCCGGAATCTTCTCGCTCGCGCTCTGATGCCCGCTCCGGCAGCGATCTACGTTCACATCCCGTTCTGTCCGTACGTTTGTCCGTATTGCGATTTCGCGAAGTGGCCGTACCGTCAGAGCTGGGCGGAGCGGTACCTCGACGCGCTCGAAGCCGAGATCCTCGCAGCTCCGCAGCTTGCCGGAACGAGCTTGTTCCTAGGCGGCGGCACGCCGAACACGATTCCGGCCGAGCGGCTCGTCGCGCTCGTGCGCCGATTGCGGACGCGCTTCGATCTCGAACCGGACGCGGAGGTCACGCTCGAGGTGAACCCGGATCGCGCGCTTTGTGAGGCGTTCGAAGCGTACCGCGCGGCCGGCGTGAATAGACTCTCGATCGGCGTGCAGTCGTTCGAGCGGCAGGAGTTGCAGACGCTCGGACGCCGCCACGACGCGAGCGACGTCGCCGAAGTGACGGCCCGCGCGCGCGCCGCCGGCTTTGCCGACCTTTCGTTCGATCTGATCTTTGCGGTCCCCGGGCAGACGCTCGCGTCGTGGCAGGCCTCGCTGGATGCGGCGATTCGGCTGGAACCGGATCACGTCTCGACCTACGGTCTCACGATCGAATCCGGCACGCCGTTTGCGGCGTGGCACGCCTGCGAACCGGGTGCGTTCGTGGAGCAAGACCTGGAGGCGGAGCAGTACGAGGCGTCGATCGAGCGTCTGACGCGAGCCGGATTCGAGCACTACGAGATCTCGAATTTCGCCAAGCCGGGGCATCGCTCGCGGCACAATCAGAACTATTGGCGAAACGGCGAGTACCTGGGGTTGGGCGTCGGCGCGGCATCGTTCCTGAGAGGGACGCGTTCGGTCCATACGCGCGATCTCGGAGGGTACGTCCGCGCCGCGCTCGCCGGCGAGCCGATTCCGGGGACCTCGGAGCGGCTCGACGGGCCTGCTCGGGTCGGCGAGGCGACGATGCTTGCATTACGAACTGCCGAAGGAGTCGATCTCCAGGCGTTTCGCGAACGCTACCAGATCGATTTTCTCGCCTCGTACGACGCGCCGATCCGCGCGCTCGAGGGCGCGGGGATGCTCGAGGTGACGCCGACCCACGTGCGGTTGACGCACGGCGGGCGATTCGTAGCGAACGATGTCTGCAGTGAATTCATCGCGTAAAGAGCCGACAAACGACGTAGCGAGCGGGTTGCTGCGCGCGCTTTTCGCCGTGATGTTTGCGACCGCCGGGTTCTTGCTCGGCCGCGAGCTCTACGACCGCACGCTCTCGCTCCACGTTGCGAGCCAAATGTGGCAAGTGACCCTGCTGATCGTCGTCCCCGTCGTCGGCGCGCTGCTGGGCGTCCTGCTGACGCCGTACGCGCAAGTTTTCTTCGAGAGCGCGCTCGCCACGACGGAACGCAGCATCGAACGGATGTCTCCCGGCGAGCTCGCGGGCGGCGTGCTCGGGCTGATCGCCGGGTTGATCATCGCGTTTCTGATCAAGAACATTCTTTTCGATTACATCACGTTCGTGGGCGAAGCCGGGGTGTACGTCGCTGCGGTCCTGTACATCATCGTGAGCTTGTTCGCCGCGTACCTCGGCGCCCGGGTCGGCGCGAAGCAGCGGATGCGTCTCGTCGCCGGCGCGCAAGCCGCAACGCCGGCGCGCGGCGCGGCGAAGGTGATCGACACCTCGGTAATCGTCGACGGCAGAATCGTCGAGCTCGTCGAGAGCGGCTTCCTGGAGCCGCCGTTCATCGTGCCCCGCTTCGTCCTGCACGAAATCCAGCTGATCGCGGATTCGAGCGATCCGATCAAGCGTTCGCGCGGGCGCCGGGCCCTCGACGTGCTCGCCAAGTTGCAAGAGACGGCACCCGTGGAGATCGCCGAGCGCGATTACACCGAGCTGAGCGGTACGGTCGACGCCAAGCTGGTTCGGATGGCCCGCGAGCTCGGTGCGAAGCTCGTCACCAACGACTACAACCTGAATCGCGTCGCCCACGTGGAAGGCGTCGTCGTGCTGAACATCAACGAGCTTGCGAACGCCGTCAAGCCGATCGTCGTTCCGGGCGAAGAGATGCACGTCGCCGTGTTGCGCGAGGGAAAGGAACCGCAACAAGGCGTCGGCTATCTCGACGACGGGACGATGATCGTGATCGAAAACGGCCGACAATTGATCGGGGCGAGCGCCGACGTCGTCGTGACCAGCGTCTTGCAGACGGTCGCAGGGCGAATGATCTTTGCGAAAACGAAACGGTGAGCTGGGGAGCGATCGTCGTTGCAGCCGGACGCGGGACGCGTTTCGGACGACCGAAGCAATTGGTCCCGCTCGCGGGGAAACCGATGCTGGCGTGGTCGCTCGAGCTCTTCGGCGCGATGCACGAGATTGCAACGGTCGTGGTCGCGACCGAGCCGGAGCTCGTCTCCGAGGTCGGCGCGCTCGTTCCGGGCGTCAGAGTCGTCGCCGGAGGAGCCGAACGGCAAGACAGCGTCCGGCTTGCGCTCGCGGAATTGCCGGAGCGCTGCGAGCGCGTCCTCGTCCACGATGGAGCGCGTCCGCTCGTCCGCGCAGACGACGTCCGCCGGGGGATGGAAGTCGTTGAACCGCACGTTTGCGCTCTGCTTGCCGTTCCGGTCGTCGACACCATCAAGCAAGTCGACGAAGGGGGCAAAGTCGTTCGAACGCTCGATCGCGCCCGTTTGTGGCACGCCCAAACCCCGCAGTTCGCGATGAGCGCCGACTTGCGCCGGGCGCATCGCGACGCGTTCAAGAACGGGGTGCGGGTGACGGACGACGCGACGCTCCTCGAACGCGCCGGCTTCGACGTGCTCGCAATCGAAGGTTCCGCGGAGAATTTCAAGGTGACCGTCCCCGCTGATCTCTTGCGGGCTGAAGTCATTTTGCGCGAACGTTTGGCGGCGAGCTGACGGTGCGCGTCGGATTCGGCTTTGACGCGCACCGCCTCGAAGTAGGACGCAAGTTCGTCCTCGGCGGCGTTACGATTCCCTTCGATCGCGGGCCGCTCGGACACTCGGACGGCGACGTCCTCGCTCACGCGCTCTCCGATGCGCTGCTCGGCGCCTGCGCGATCGGCGATCTCGGGATGCTCTTCCCCTCGAGCGAGGAGCAGTGGCGCGATGCCGACTCGCTCGGCATGCTCGCGCTTTGCATGAAGATGGCGCGCGACGAGGGCTATGCGCTCGAGAACGTCGACGCGACGGTGGTGGTCGAGCGCCCGGTGCTGGCGCCGTTCATCCCATTGATCCGCGAACGTCTCGCCGAGGTGCTCGAGATCTCGTCGGCCGACCTCAGCGTCAAAGCGAAAACAACCGACGGGATGGGGTACACGGGAGACGGAACGGGGATCGCCGCGTACGCGGTCGTCCTCGTGCAAGAGGTAGGCGAAGAAGGGTGACGCGACCGCAAAAAATCTCGGGGCTCGCCGAAGCGATGCAACGTTGGGGCTATCTCGAGTCGCCGGCTCCCGAAGCGGCGTTGCGGTGGATCGACACGTTTCTCGACGCGTACGGCGACCGGCTCGAGACGCTCGAAGACGCGAGGCCGTTCGTTCATGCACTCCGCGAGCTCGAGGTAACGATCCCGGCGCTCGAGCTCGAGCGCTTGCGCAACCGCCAAGTGCTGTTCTTCCTCGACGCGGTCGGTCAGTACGTGCGCGAGCAACCCGAGCTGCGCGGACTCCCCCTGGAACGCGACATCCCCACGATCGCCGAAGAATTCGGGATCGGTGCCGGCGACGCAGCGCACGCGGTGCGCGTCGCCCTATCCGGGGAAGCGGAGGGCGTGGCGCTCGGACTCTTGTTCCCCCTGCTCGGGCACGACCGGATTCAAGCCAGGCTCGGCGCGGTTAGCGGAGCGATCCTTCACGGTGGCCGCGGACTCGAGCCGCTGAAGTTCGGCCCCGGAGGAGTGCCCTTTCGGACGATCGAGGGCGTGCGGCCCGGCAACCAAACACCGGGCGAGTCTAGTTAACTAATCGCGAATGGGACGCGCGCTCCAGACCTTTTTGTCCGACCTGCGAGCGCCGCTCGAACGCGATCCCGCGGCGAGAGGCGTGCTCGACGTGGTGTTGTCGTATCCCGGCTTCCACGCGATCACCGCGCACCGCGGGATCCACGCGATCTACAAAGCCGGCGTCCCGATCCTGCCGCGCTTCTTCGCCCACCTCGTTCGGTTTGCAACCGGAATCGAGATCCATCCCGGCGCGGTGATCGGCGATGGATTCTTCATCGATCACGGGATGGGCGTCGTCATCGGCGCGACGACGATCGTGGGCAAAAACGTTACGCTCTATCAGGGCGTGACGCTCGGCGGGACCTCGCTGCACGAGGGGAAGCGCCACCCGACGCTTTGCGACAACGTGGTCGTTGGAATCGGCGCCGCCGTTCTCGGCGACATCTTGGTCGGAGAGAACGCAAAGATCGGCGCCGGCTCGGTCGTCGTGCGAGACGTCCCCGACGGAGCGACGGTCGTCGGGATCCCGGGACGCGTCGTGCAGGTAAACGGAAAACGCGTCGAGGCGCAACCGAAACCCGAAGAGCACGAGACGAGACAGCAAGTCGAGATGCCCGATCCCACCGCGACGCTGATCGCGCGGCTCGAGGCCCGGATTCGAGTCCTCGAGGAACGCCTGGCGCTGGCTCGCGCCTCCAACGGAGTGCCGACGATAGCCACCGGCGAAGACAGCTTGGATGCTGCGGCTTTATAACACCCGCACGCGGAAAGTCGAGGAGTTCAAACCGCATCGTGGCCGCGACGTAAGGATTTACGTCTGCGGTCTGACGCCGTCCGCGGAGCCACACCTCGGGCACGCGCGCTCGTTCCTGTTCTTCGACGTCTTGCGCCGCTATCTGCGCCATCTCGGCTATTCCGTCTTATACGTGCAAAACGTTACCGACATCGACGACCGTTCGATCGCGGCTTCCCTTCAGGAAGGTCTGCCGGTGTTCGAGGTCGTCGCGCGGCACTTCGTCAGTTTCAAGCGCTCGATGCAGCGTCTCGGCGTCGCCGAACCCGATCTCGAACCGCGTGCGACCGAGTTCATCGGGCCTATTCTGACGATGATCGAGAAGCTCGTCGAGAGCGGGCACGCCTACGTCTCGGAAGACGGGATCTATTTTCGCGTCGCTTCGTTTTCCCGCTACGGGGAGCTTTCGGGAAAGCACGTGGACGAGCTCATGGTCGGCGCTCGGATCGCAGAGAACGAACACAAGAACGATCCTCTCGATTTCGCCCTTTGGAAATTTGCGAAACCCGGCGAGCCTTCGTGGGACTCGGAATGGGGCGCGGGGCGTCCCGGGTGGCACATCGAGTGCTCGGCGATGGCGCACGAGCTGCTCGGCGAGCCGCTCGACATCCACGGCGGCGGCTACGATCTCGTCTTTCCGCATCACGAGAACGAAATTGCTCAAACCGAATCGATCGAGCGGCCGCCGATGGCGAACTATTGGGTTCACGGCGGTATGTTGCTCTTCGAACAGAAGAAGATGTCGAAGTCGCTCGGGAACTACGAGCCGCTCGAGAAGCTGCTCGATCGCGTCGACCCGCAAGCGGTCCGCTTGTGGTTCTTGCAGACGGGATATCGCAAGCCGATCAATTTCAACGAAGAAGCTCTCGCCGGGGCGCGCGCGGGAATCGCGAAGCTGCGCAAGGCGTGGCGGACGCTCTTCAACGCGGCGTTCGGCGACGCGCAAACCGACGGCCACGCGTTAATCGAGCGGATCCACGAAGTCGTGTGGGCGACCCAGGACTACGACGACCTCGTCGCTCGCGTCGACGAAGCACTCTCCGACGACATGAATACCGCAGCGGCGCTCGCGGCGCTGTTCGACGCCGCGGGCAAAGCGGAGGAATACGTCCGGCGCGGCGAGGCCCGGCAGGCCGCGGTCGCGTTTACGTACGCGCTCTCGCTTTTGAACCTGTTCGCCGAACGGAAATGGCTCGAAGAGCCGAAGCTTGAGATCGATCCGCGTCTGATCGAGGAGCTCATCGAGCGCCGAAACCGGGCGCGCGCGGAAAAAGACTTCGCGACTGCGGACAAGGTGCGCGCCGAGCTCGCCGCGCAGCGCGTGCTGCTGCACGACACGCGAGACGGGACCACGTGGAGCGTCGCCGAGTAAGGCGCCACGCGGCGGCCGACCTCGACGACATTATTTACGGGATCCACGCCGTCAACGAAGCCCTGCAAGGGGGCGAAAAGCTCCGCCGCATCCACGTCGCGGACGAGCGGCGCCGAGATCCGGCGCTCAAAGCGCTTCTGGCGAAAGCCGGCGAGGCAGGCGTCGCGGTCCGATTCGAGAGCCGAGGTTTCTTCGCGCAGTTTCCCTATAAGGCGCATCAAAGCGTCGTCGCGTACTCCGCGCCGTTCGGTTACGTCACGCTGGAAGAAGTGTTGGCGAACCGCAAGCTGACCGCACCGGCGCTGTTCGTCGTCCTCGACCACGTGACGGATCCGCACAACGTCGGCGCGATCATCCGAACCGCGGAAGCGGCCGGCGCGGACGGCCTGGTCCTGCCCGAGCGGCGCAGCGCCGGAATAAATGGG